>JBJMNA010000136.1:0-6243 GCA_045804485.1 Chloroflexota bacterium | reverse complement strand
GGAACCTCGACGTCCCTCAACGATCTGACCGAGACGCGCGCGATCAAGGCGGCGTACGGCGACCACGCCCGCAAGGTCGCGATCAGCTCGCCGAAGTCGATGATCGGCCACCTCGTCGGCGCAGCCGGCATCGCCTCGGCCCTCGCGGCGATCGGCGCGCTCCGTGACCAGGTCATCCCACCGACGGCGAACCTCCACACGCCCGATGTCGAATGCGACCTCGACTACACGCCGCTGACGGCGCGCCGAGCCAAGATCGACACCGTCGCCGTCAACGGCTTCGGATTCGGCGGCCAGAACGCCGTGACGATCTTCCGCTCGATCGAGGCCTAGCGGTCAGACCGCCGCTGCTGCGGCCGGTTTCTCGTCGGTGACCGGCGCGCTTGCCCGGGCGTCCTCCCGCCGGAGGATCCGCCAGACGACGAGGATCGCAAGGACAGCCGACACGACGGTCACGGCGTCGCTCACGAGGGAGATCGTCACCGAGGCCTTGAGCTGGTCGACGGTGTCGTCGCCCGCCAGTCGGGTCCCATAGCTGATGAGGGTTCCACCGATCCACGTGAGCCACCAGGCGAGCAGAAGCGGCCGCGCCCGATTCGAATCGGTCGGCGTCGCGAGACGGTCGTGGAGGTCGGAGACGATCTGGTACGGGACGATGAAGTTCGCGAACGGGACGAACCACCAGCCGATCGCGCCCCGCGGTGAGTGCGGCGTCGTCCCCGCTCCGAGCGCAGGCGCGTTCTCCACGGCGCGGGACAGCCACGCGAGGTAGGCGATCCCCGCCACGATGAGGACCAGGAGATAGGCTCCGGCGATCTGGGCGGTCGTCGTATCGAATCGTTCAGCATCGGCCGCCCCGGCCGCACCGCTCACGACATCATCGACGAGGCGACCGAACGTCGCGAGGTGGATGACGGCGAGCACCTCGAGGAGGCCGGCAAGAGCTAGGGCGACCATCGCGACGCGCCCCCGCGTTCGGGACGAGCGGAAGCGGACGGGCGCGACGGAGGCCGAGTTCTCCGACACGGGTGCCCACAGGACCGCGGGCGGCGGCGTCTCGGCGGTTGGCGCGGCACCGGCCGCGACGGCTGGCGGCGGCGCGGGCTCCGTGACCTCGCCGATCTCCAGTGTGACGCTACTGACTCGGAACGAGCCTGGAACGGCGAACCACGCACCGCCGTCGATCCGTTGGTCGCCCACGAACGTCCCGGTCTCCGAGCCGAGATCGCGCAGCACGAGGCGGCCGTCGGGTTGCACCTCGATCTGGGCGTGCCGTCGCGACACCCGAGGATCGTCGAGGACCAGATCGCAGTCACCGTCGCGGCCGATGACGAACGGCGACACGGTGATGGGCCGGTCCTCACCGACCGCGTCCGCGACATGGATCGACAGCGTGGTCATCGGTCCCCTTCGATTCGTGGTGACGGTTCGGCGGGATCGCCGGTGGACGCAAGACGTTGGGAGTGTAGGCACGCCTTCGACCCGATGAGAAGGATGACCGGCCATCGACCCGTCGCCATACTTAGACGCCATGGCCGACCCGACACCATCGCGCAGGGAATCCCGGGACGGCCCCGGTTACGCGGCGAGGTCGGACGTCGGCGTCGCACGGTCCGAGAACGAGGATCGGTTCCTCGTCGCGCCGCCGGTGTTCGCCGTCGCCGACGGGATGGGCGGGCACCAGGCCGGCGAGGTCGCGGCCCGACTCGCGATCGACCTTCTCGAGGAGGCCGTCGCGTCAACGCCGGCGCCGAGTCCCGATGACATCGTCGACGCGATCGAACGGTCGAACGCCGCGATCCGACGCGAGGCGCGGCTGAGGGCAGACCTGGCCGGCATGGGCACGACGTGCACCGTGGTCGTCGTCGATGCCGAGATCCACGTCGCGCATGTCGGCGACAGCCGTGCGTACCGATACCGCGACGGCGGTCTCGTCCAGCTGACCGACGATCACAGCCTGGTCGCGTCGATGGTTCGCGACGGGATGATCGCGCCGGCGGACGCCCTCACGGATGGCCGACGGAACATCATCACGCGCGCGCTTGGCGCGGAAGACGAGATCCGGGTCGACGTCACGACGGCCGACCGCGCACGCGGAGACCGGCTGCTCGTCTGCTCGGATGGGCTCCACGGGCAGGTGGATGACGCGGCGATCGCCGCGGTCCTTGGCGAGGAGCGAGAACCCCCGGCCGCCGCCGACCGGCTCGTCGCGCTCGCGAACGCGGCTGGGGGCGACGACAACGTGACGGTGATCGTGATCGACGCCGATGCGCTTGTCGGGGCCGCGACCGAAGGACAGCCGACGTCCCCAGCCACCGCCGATCCTCCGCCCGCTGACGCCGCCACGCGGGCTCCGAGGCGCGGTCGTGGCAAACGCGTCGCCGGCCTCGTCCTGTTGGTTCTCGTCCTCATCGCCGTGGCGATCGCGATCTGGTTGTCGGCAGCGTCGACGCCGGTCGCGTGAAGACGGTCGGTCAAGATCAGCCGGAGGTCGGCGCGCTCCGAAGCGACCGGCCCTCGAAGGCCTCGATCGCAGCGATGAGGTCCGGCGTCAGCGCGACCGGCCGCTCGACCGCATAGTCGAACCGGACGAGCACCGATTCGCTCACTGCGACGAGACGCATCGGTACGCCCGCGACACCCGCCATGAGCCGGTGCTGGAGCGTGAAGGACGTCGTCCCGATACGGGTCGCGCGTGACTGGACGACGACGGTCTCCCCGTAGTGGGTCTGGTCGCGGTAGGTGATCCGTGCCTCGGCGAGGATCAGGCTCTCGGCGCCGTCGTTCCCCGCGGAAAAACCTTCGCCCGTCACGTCGGTCCAGTACCGGAGACGGGCGATCTCGCAGTACGTCAGATACGTCGCGTTGTTGACGTGGCGCATCCCGTCGGTGTCCGCGAAACGCACCTCGATCGTGACTTCGTGCGAGAAGCGCCCGGACAGGTCCCGCGGGTCAGCCGCCGTGGACGGACGCTCTGGCAGGGGTGACATCAGCGAAGTGTACGGAGCCGCGCCCGTCGAAACCGCGGAGCCGGAGCGAGTTCGCGACGACGGAGACCGACGACAGCGCCATGGCGCCAGCCGCGAGAGCCGGGTTCAGCGTGATACCGAAGGTGGGATAGAGGGCGCCCATCGCGACGGGGATGAGCACGATGTTGTAGGCGAACGCCCAGAACAGGTTCTGGCGGATGACGGTCATCGTCGCCCTCGACAGCTCGATCGCGGTCACGACCGCACCGGGATCACCGCCGACGAGCGTCACATCGGATGCCTCGATGGCGACGTCAGCTCCGGCCCCGATCGCGACGCCGAGGTCGGCCTGAGCGATGGCTGGCGCGTCGTTGATGCCGTCGCCGACCATCGCAACGACGAGACCCGCGGCCTGGAGTCGCTGGATCGTCGCGGCCTTGCCGGCCGGGAGCGTGTCCGCCTCGACACGGTCCGGTCGGATCCCTGCCGCACGGGCGACGGCCTCCGTCGTGGACCTGGCGTCACCGCTCACCAGCCACACGTCGATCCGTGCGTCCGAGAGCGCGCGGACGGCAGCGGCGGCGCTCGGCTTGATCGCGTCGCCGAGCGCGATGACCCCGATCGGTACGCCGTCGAGCGCGACGAAGGCGACCGTCTGGCCCGCTGCGTGTGCGTCGGCCGCCGCCGCATCAAGAACCGACACGTCGATCCCGCGCTCGGTCATGAGCCGGCGATTGCCGACGACGGCGCGCTGCGGGGTCCGACCGGGCAACGAGATGGCGCCCTCGACCCCGCCACCACCGACCGCCGCGAACCCCGTGACCGCGGCGAACCCGAGCTCGTCCTCGTGAGCACGCGCGACGATCGCGGCGGCGAGCGGGTGCTCGCTCCCCCGCTCGAGTGAGCCCGCGATCTCGAGGACGTCACCAGCCGAACGCCCAGGCGCCGGCGTGATCGCGGCGACGGTCGGTCGACCGAGCGTGAGCGTCCCGGTCTTGTCGAACACCACTGCGTTGACCCGGCCCGCCATCTCGAGCGCCTCTCCCCCGCGGATGATGATCCCCGCTTCAGCGCCACGACCGGTGCCGACCATGATCGCCGTCGGCGTGGCGAGTCCGAGAGCGCAGGGGCAGGCGATGACGAGGACGGCGATGAACGCCGTCAGCGCGAAGGTCAGCCTCGGATCCGGTCCCGCGACCCACCAGACGACGAAGGTGAGGGCTGCGAGGCCGAGGACGAGCGGAACGAACACCTCGGCGACTCGGTCGACCATGCGCGCGATGGGCGCCTTCGATCCCTGGGCCTGCCGGATCAGCTCGACGATCCCGGCGAGCGCCGTGTCCCGTCCGACCCGCGTGGCTCGCATCACGAAGCTCCCGGAACCGTTCAGCGATGCGCCGATCGCGTCGTCGCCGGGAGCGAGGTCCACCGGGACCGGCTCGCCGGTCAGCATCGACATGTCGACGCTCGATCCGCCCTCGACGACGACGCCATCGACGGGAACGGTGTCGCCAGGCCGAACGCGGAGAAGGTCGCCGACGGCGACCGCTTCGAGCGGGATGTCGCGATCCCCGCCGTCGGCGACGAGGTGAGCCGTGGTCGGGGTGAGGCCGACGAGCCGGCGGATCGCGCCGGCGGTCCGGACCTTCGCGCGAGCCTCGAGCCAGCGGCCGAGCAGCACGAGCCCGATGATGATCGTCGCTGAGTCGAAGTAGGTGACCGGCTCGATACCGGCGTCGGCGACGGCGTTCGGCCAGAGCGCGACGACAACGCTGTAACCCCATGCCGCCGTCGTGCCGATGGCGACGAGCGTGTCCATGTTGGTCGTCCCGTGCCTGGCTGCGCGCCATGCCGGTCGGTAGAACCGGCGTCCGGCCCAGACCTGGACGAACGTGGCGGGGATGAGAACGAGGCGGTTGAGCTGCGTCATCTCGAGGCCCGTCGGGCCGAACATCAGGACCATGATCCCGATCGCGACGGCGATCGAGACCGAAGCGGCGATGAGGAGGCCGTGCGCGTCACGCTCGCGCTCGAGATCGTCCGCGGACATCTCCTCCGCGATCGACGCGCGATGCGTGTCGCGCCCTGCCGGTACTGGTCGCGTGCGGACGTCGTAGCCGGCGGCCTCGATCGCACCGACGAGGGCCGTCCGGTCCGCGACGGCGGGCAGGTACCGGACGGTCGCCGTTTCCGTCGCCAGGTTGACCGTTGCGGCCTCGACGCCCGGTGTCTTGCGGAGGAATCGCTCGATGCGATTCACGCAGGATGCACACGTCATCCCTTCGACCGGGAGGGTCAGTTCAGCCGTCGGTGCCGTGTCAGTCATACTCCCTAGGAGTATACCACCGGGGGTTGTATGCCAGACTCCTGCGGTGCGAGATCCGGTCGCCAACTACCGCATCGTCCCCGGTCCGTGGGGTCCGTTCTTCGTCGCCGCGACCGGCCGCGGCGTCGTCGCGGTCGACTGGCTGACGACCGAGGAGTCGTTCGAGACGCGGCTCGGTCGGCGCCTCGGCGGCCGCGTCGACCCGGCGGATGATCGGCCAGACGCTCACCTGGCGGCCGGGATCGCGGCACTCGAGGATCTTCTCGCCGGCCGGCCGTTCGTTGACACTCTGTCGATCGACCTGACTGACCGTCCCGTCTGGGACCGCGATGTCCTTGGCGCCGTGGCCGAGATCCCGTGGGGCTCGACGGCGAGCTACGGCGAGATCGCACGACGGGTCGGCGCGCCGCGAGCGGCCCGCGCGGTCGGTGGCGCCGTCGGAAGGAATCCGATCGGCCTGCTCATCCCCTGCCACCGCGTCATCGCTGCCGACGGCACGATCGGCGGCTACGGCGGCGACTCCTGGGGTAGTCGCGAGGACAGGCTGGAGATCAAACGCGCCCTGCTCCTGCGTGAGGGCGTCAGCGTCGAGGCGCGCTAGTGCTCGTCGAGGGGACGCTTGCAGCTCGTCGAGCGGGGTTGCCTCGTTGCGGGCGCACGTTCATCATCCGTGTCCGGTATCGGACACCATCCCGGTCACACATGGACTAGGGACAGGATCGCGTCTCGGCCGACACTATGGCCGGAGCCCTCTATCAACGGGGCGAGCAGCGAGTAAGGAGCGAGTCATGAACAGCAAGCATCGACCAGGCGAATACGCCGACTCGGGCGACGACACCGAGGGCCAGTCCTTCAAGCGGACCGCGACGGCCGACGAGGACGACACCGAGGGCCAGTCCTTCAAGCGGACCGCGACGGCCGACGAGGACGACACCGAGGGCCAGTCCT
>JBJMNA010000135.1:0-15187 GCA_045804485.1 Chloroflexota bacterium | reverse complement strand
GTGGGCCATCGCGCCGGCACCGGCCGTCGCGCTCGCCCTGGTCGACGTCCTGCGACGTCCCGGGGCCGGGCAGTTCGCGCTCGATCACGCCCGGATCCTCGCGCCACTCGGCTCGATCCCCGACGCCGACGAACGACGGGCGATGGTCGCCGACCTCGTGGACGACCTCCTCGCACCGCTCGGCACGGTCGTGACACCGGCCGGGATGCGGACCGGTCGGAACGCGGGCTCCGTCGTCGTCCGCGGCGAGACAGGCGAGACACAGCTGGACCTGAGCCCTGGCGGGCTCTCGCTGGTCGACCTGCCGCCGGGCTCATCGGCGATCGCCGAATTCACGTTCCGGGACACCGTCCGGCTCGGCGCGCGCGGCCGTCATTTCGCCATCGACGTCACAGGTGGCCTCGGCGGGCTCGTCGTCGACCTGCGCGACGTGCCGCTCCGGTTGCCCGACCGTGCCGACCTCCGTGGCGAGGTCCTCCAGGGTTGGCAGTCGACCGTCGTCAACGGACGCGACGGATGAGCACGGCCGACGTCCGACTGGTCCCGGCCCGACGACTCATCACCGCGCCTGTCGACGCGTTGTTCGCACTCGCCCCTGGCGACCGTGCCCTTGTCTCTCCGGGCGACTCGGTCGTCGTCGGCGCACCGATCGCACAGCGTGTCCGCGACCCACGGCTCGATGAGGTGGACATGCCGGCGTCGACGACGACGACGCCACGCCCTGGCGGCGCCTGGACGGGCCAGCCCAAGCGTGGCGCCGACTCGAGCCCGACCGGCGAGTACGTCTTCGAATGGCACGGTCGCTGGCGGATCGCCCGGGGTGACATCACCGACGCCGTCGAGACGCCGTTCGCCGGGATCGTCCGGGAAGTCCGCTCGGGGACCGGCATCACGATCCGCGCGGCCGGCCGCGGCATCCGCGGCATCGTCGCGCTCGGCGGCCCCACGCGCGGGCGTCTCCAGCTCGGTTCGGACGGCGAGCTCCGCTCGGGCGGTCTCGATGTCGGGTCGGCCGGGACGATCCTCGTCGTCGGCTCGCGCGTCGACGCGGAGACACTGACGCGCGCGAGAGCGATGGGCGTCTGCGGCGTCATCGTCGCCGGTCTGTCGAGCAAGGAGCGCCGCGACTTCCTCGCATCAGAGGCACGCCAGCGGGCGGCGCTCCATCGACTTCCGCCGTTCGCCGTCCTCGTCCTTGACGGTGCGACGCGCAGGCCGCTCGCCGGCGCCGTCCAGGCCGTTCTCGCAGCCCTCGCGGGATCGGAGGTCGCGATCGTCACCGACCCGCCGATGCTGGTCTTCGACCGGCCGAATCTCGTGATCCCGCCGCCGCCGGTCGATCTCGTGCGCATCCGCGCGGGCGCGATGTCGGGACGCGAGGGCCAGTTCATCACGGCGGTCGGCCCGCGTCGCTTCCCGGGCGGCGTCCATCTCGAGGCCGGGATCGTCCGGCTGCCCGACGGCACGGACGCCGCTGTCCCGCTCGGTGACCTCGAACGGTTCGTCTGAGCGGCCCGTCATGCCTGCCGCAACCCAAGACGAACGTCGTCGCACGAGCCCGACCCCGGACACGACGACCGCTCTCGGAGTGGCCCTCGGCGGCGTCGCGCGCGCCGGCGACGTCATCTGCCTGTGGGGCGACCTTGGCGCCGGCAAGACTCATCTGGCGAAGGCGATCGGCGCCGGGCTCGGGGTGACCGACACGATCACCTCGCCGAGCTTCATCCTGATGGCCGAGTATCGCGGCCGGCTCCCTCTCTTCCATATCGATCTCTATCGGCTCGACGACGCGAGCGACGCGCTCGCGGGAGGGCTCATCGACGATCGCCAGGCGGCCGGCTTGACCCTCGTCGAGTGGCCCGACCGGCTCGGTCGGGCGCTGCCGGCGCGGCGGCTCGACGTCGTCATCGACGGATCGGGCGAGGAGCCGCGCACGATCACCGTGCGCGCCATCGGTGCCGGTCTCGGCGCATATCTCGAGGCCGCCGATGAGCGGTGACGTCCTCCTCGCGATCGACACGGCGACGACGCGCGTCGTCGTCGGGCTGGGCCGCCCTGATGGCACGCTCATCGACGCGACCGAGTGGCCTGCTGGGTACCGCCACGGCGAGACGCTCCTGCCGGCCATCGACGAGCTCCTGACGCGCAACGCCACGGACCGGTCGCGGCTGGCGGCGGTCGTCGTCGGGACGGGGCCTGGCGCGTTCACCGGCCTGCGGGTCGGCATCGCGACGGCGAAGGGTCTCGCCCACGGCCTCGGCACGCCGATCATCGGGATCTCGACCGGGGAGGCGCTGCTCCGCGACATGCCCCCGGCGTCCGTCCTGCTCCTGCCCGCCGGACCGTCCGACCGGCTGCTCGTCCGCCGCGGCCGTCCGGCGACGATCGTCGCCGCGGGCTCCGAACCCGATCTGGAGCCGGACGAGACCGTCGTCGCCGTCGACCTCCCCGATCGCGCGCCGGCGGACGACGTCGCGAGAGGGGAGGCGGCACGCGGAGGCCTCGCGGCTGCCCTGGTCGCGGCCGGCGCGGAAAGACTCGGCAAGGGCGACGTCGACGATCTTGCGACGCTCGTCCCCGAGTACGTGACGCTCCCGCGCGGGGTCAGCAGAGAGAGCGGGGAGGTCGCGTGGTCGCACGACCGTCCGTGATCCTCCGCATCGAGCCGATGCAGATCGACGACCTGCCCGCCGTCCACGCGATCGAGGCGGCGAGCTTCGAGTCACCGTGGCCGCCGGAGGCCTACCAGCACGACCTCGAGACCAACCGGCTCGCGCAGTACCTCGTCGCTCGCGTCGGCGACGAGATCGCCGCGTACGGCGGGATGTGGCTGATGGTCGATGAGGGCCACATCATCACGTTCGCCGTCCACCCGCTGTGGCGCCGCCAGCACATCGGGGGCCGGCTCCTGCTCGCATTCCTCGACCTCGCCACCGATCGGGGAGCGCACGAGGCGACGCTCGAAGTCCGCCTGTCGAACCTTGCGGCGCGGCGGCTCTACGAGCGGTTCGGCTTCCGGCCGGTCGGCCTCCGGCCGCGCTACTACAGCGACAACAACGAGGACGCGCTGATCATGACCACGGACCCCTTGGCGGCGCCATCGATGCGCGACCGGATCGCCAAGCTGCGAGCGGAGATCGACGCCGCGCCGCCGCCGACGCGCCCGGTGGAGGGACCGTGACGGGCGGCCTCATCCTGTCGGTCGAATCGTCGTGCGACGAGACCGGCGTCGCGCTCATCGAGGACGGCCGGCTGATCCGAGCGAACGTCGTCGCATCGCAGGTCGCGCTCCACGCTCCGACCGGCGGCATCGTTCCCGAGGTCGCAGCCCGGGCCCACCTGCGCTGGATCGCGCCCGTCCTCGACGAAGCATGGACCGATGCCGGCGTCACCTGGGACGACATCGACGCCGTGGCCGTGACCTACGGTCCGGGTCTCGCCGGCTCGCTCCTCGTCGGCATCAATTTCGCAAAGGCCCTCGCCTGGGTCCACGACCGGCCGCTGATCGGGGTCAATCATCTCGAAGGCCACGTCTATGCCGCATGGCTGCACGACACGGTCGACGACGACCGCGAGGACCCGATCTTTCCGCTCGTCGCGCTCGTCGTCTCGGGCGGCCACAGCTTCCTCGTCGAGATGCGCGATCACCTGACCTATCGGCTCCTCGGCTCAACGCTCGACGACGCCGCGGGTGAGGCGTTCGACAAGGTCGGGCGGCTCCTCGGCCTCGGCTACCCGGGCGGACCGGCGATCGGTCGCGCGGCCGAGGCGGCCACGCGACATGACCGGGTGTTCCCGAGGGCGTGGCTGGGTGATTCGTACGACCTCAGCTTCTCGGGGCTCAAGACCGCAGCGAGGCGGATCGTCGCGGAGGCTCGTGCCGACGCAGGTCTCGCGGATCCCGAGACGCCGCTTCCCGACGACGTCGTCGCCGAGCTGGCGTGGGGGTTCCAGGACGCCGTGGTCGACGTCCTCGTCACGAAGACGGTCCGGGCCGCCGAGAGGACCGGCGCGCGGTCGATCGTCATGGGCGGCGGTGTGGCGGCGAATGGCGCCTTGCGTGCCGGGCTGGCGGGGGAGGCCGAGGCGCGCGGGCTGCCGTTGATCGTGCCGCGGCCGGCGCTGTGCACGGACAACGGCGCGATGATCGGAGCCGCTGGCGCGCGGCGGTTCGCGGCCGGTGACTGGGCCGGGCTCGACCTCGATGCGCGGCCGTCGTTGCCGCTGGCGGCGAGATGACGCGCGCGCCAACCGGACGCGGGACGGCACGCGTCGACCCGGACGCGGTCCGCTCGACACTGCGGGCGGCCGGTCTCCGCGCTCGCCACAGCCTGTCGCAGAACTTCCTCGCCGACACCGACGTCCTCGACGCCATCCTCGCCGAGGCGGACCCTGGGCCCGGCCGGCGCGTGCTCGAGATCGGACCGGGCCTCGGCCTGCTCACGGCGGCGCTCCTCGGATCGGGCGCCGACGTCACCGCGGTCGAGCTCGACCGCGGCCTCGCGACCTTCCTGCGCGACCGGTTCGAGGGCGTCGAGACCCTTCGGCTCATCGAGGGCGACGCGCTCGACCAGGACCTCGTCCACCTGGTCCCGCCGCCGTACGACGTGGTCGCGAACCTCCCGTATCACATCACCAGCCCGATCCTCCACGCCCTTCTCGGCACGCCGCCGCGCCCCGAACGCCTGGTGGTGATGGTCCAGCGCGAGGTCGCGGAACGGATCGCCGCGCCGCCCGGGAAGATGAGCTACCTCTCCGTCTTCGTCCAATATCACGCTCGCGTCCGGATCGCCGTCCACGTCCCGCCATCGGCGTTCGAACCCGAGCCGGCCGTCGAATCGGCGGTCATCGTGGTCGAACCGTACGAGGCCGACGACCGGCTCGATCCCGAAACGGAGGACGAGCTGTGGCGGCTCGTCCAGGCCGCCTTCCGCGAGCGCCGGAAGATGCTCCATAACGTCCTTGCCCGACAGCTCCCGCTCGACGCGGGTCGCGTCGTGGCGGCTCTGGACGCTGCGGGCATCGACCCGGACCGGCGGCCGCAGACGCTCGCGGTCGGGGAGTGGCTCGCGCTCCGGGAGGCGCTCGGTCCGATCGGCCAGGACGGTCGAGGGCGACGGACGCCGACCTCCCGAGGCCGCGCGTGACCGTGGCCGACCCGCTGCGGCGACTCGCCCCCGTCATCCGGCTCGCGCCGGCGAAGCTCAACCTGACGCTCGCAGTGACCGGCCGCCGAGACGACGGCTATCACTCGCTCCACTCGGTGTTCGTGCCGCTGACGCTGTCCGACCGACTCAGCCTCGCGCCTGTCGCCGGCCACGCGGACACGCTCCACGTCAGCGGCCTCGACGCAGGACCACCGGCGGATAACCTCGTGTTCCGCGCCATCGCGGCCGCCCGCACCGCGGTCGGGGGCGGCCACCCTGGCGGCCCGGCGCCCGCGCCGGCGCTCGCCGCACGGCTCGAGAAGCGCATACCCGTCGCGGCCGGACTCGCGGGTGGCTCGTCGGACGCGGCGGCGGCTCTCGACGGCGCGCTCGAAGCCTGGGGCGCCGAGCTCGATGAGGCTACGCATCACGCGGTCGCCGCGCGGCTTGGTTCGGACGTGCCGTTCTTCCTCGCCGGCGGTCCTGCCCTGGTCGAGGGTCGCGGCGAGACCGTGGCGGCCCTTCACGGACTGCACGGCACCCCCGGCGTCCTCCTCGTCACGCCCGTCATCGCCGTCTCGACACCCGACGTCTTCGCCGCCTTCGACGCGATCCGCAATCAGGGCGACGGCGCCGTCCGCATGTCATCGGCGCACCTCGCGGAAGAGCTCCGTGCCGGGCTGTCGGCGGCAGACCTCGTCGCGCGCGCAGGCGTGCTCGCCGCCGCCAACGACCTTCTCCCCGCGACCGCCCTCGTCGTGCCGGCGCTCGTCCCGTTCAAACGGTCGCTCAGCCGCCTGCTCGGTCGCCCGATCGGCCTGTCGGGGTCCGGACCGACGCTCTGGGCGCTCTATCCTTCGGAAGCGGATGCGATCGCCGCTGCCGAGACCGTTCGGACCGCTCTTCGTGAGGGGACGGTCGACGCGCCCGGCGCCACCGACCCATTCATCACCGCCACCGCGATCATCGGACACACCAGGAAAGGGGAAGGGGAGCCGTCATGAGCCGTCGTGCCGTGTCGACGACAGGAGCGCCCGGCGCGATCGGGCCGTACAGCCAGGGCATCGTCAGTGAGCGACTCCTCTTCTGCTCGGGCCAGGCCGCGCTCGACCCTGTCACCGGTGGACTCGTCGAGGGCGGGATCGAGCCCGAGACCGAACGCGTCATGGCCAACCTGACGGCTGTCCTGGACGCCGGTGGGGCGACCTGGGCAGACGTGGTGAAGACCACGATATTCCTCGCGGACATGGGAGACTTCGCGACCGTCAACGCGATCTACGGCAGGTTCGTCGGCGACCCGCCGCCGGCACGCTCGACCGTCGGAGTCGCTGCGCTGCCCAAGGGCGCGCGTGTGGAGATCGAGGTCGTCGCGCACGTCGGGAGCTCGTCCGGGATCTCGTAGATCAGCCGCTCCGCAGGTCCGAAATCCCGAAGCAGCCGCGCACATGTCGAGCTGACCAGGGTCGGCAGGTCCGTTGGCGCGAGCTGCGTGAAGCCGTCGAAGTTCCCGATCCCGATGGTCTTGCCATCGGCTGAGAAGGCGACGCCCGCGATCGCGCTGTACTGGTGGCTGGCGAACCGGCGGACCTCGGCGCCGGTGGCGACGTCCCACAGGCGAGCGGTCCGATCCTGGCTGCCGGTGAGCGCGTAGCGACCATCGGGTGAGAACGCCGTACCCCACATGACGTTCGTGTGGCCGACGAGCTCGCGCGTCTCCGCGGTCTCGACATCGATGATCCGACCGATGTTGTCTCGGTTGCCGGTCAGGACGTGCCGGCTGTCGGGCGAGAAGGCGATGCCGGTCACACCGCTGCCGGTCGTGAGGACGCGGAGCAGCTTGCCGGTCGCGGCGTCGAAGATCCGCAGGTTGTCCTGTGCTTCGTCGAGCCCGATCACGACGTAGCGGCCGTCGGGCGACAGCACGCCGGCGCCGTCTCCCTCGGATTGGAAGATCCGCAGGAACGTACCGGACGCGACGTCCCAGAGCCCCACCGCAGGGCCCTTGGTGGAACCTGCCGCAGCGAGCAGCAGCCTCCCGTCAGCCGAGAAACCCGCGCTGGAGCCTCCCGTCGAACCGCGTAGCACCCGCACGAGGCTGGCGGTGGCGACGTCCCACAGTTCGGCCTTCTTCCCGATGTGCCCAAGCAACAGGTATCGACCATCAGGCGAGAAGGCGGCTGCGTCCACCCGACTGTCCGTATAGAGCCGTGAGACCACTTGGTGCGAGGTGGCGTCCCAGAGCAGGCCGGTGCCATCGTCGCTGCCGGTGAAGATCGTTCTGCCATCGGGCGAAAAGTCGACGGCATAGACGAACGAGGTCTGACCGGACAGTGTGTCGGCCTCGAGCGGGCTCGTCAGGTCCCAGATCCGGGCCGACTTGTCGGCGCTGCTCGTGATCGCGTACCGCCCATCGGGCGTGAAGCCGACGGCGTAGACGGCGGCGGTGTGACCCGTCAGGCGGCGGATCTCCTTGCCACTCGCGATGTCCCAGAGCCGCGCGGTGTTGTCGAGGCTCCCAGTCAGGAGCTTGGTGCCGTCTGGCGAAAACGCCATCCCGAACAGGATCTCCGAGTGGCCGACCAGCGTCTGGACCAGGTGGCCGGTCCCCGTATCCCAGACCTTGGCTGTCTTGTCCTGATCGCCCGTCGCGACGTAGCGCCCGTCGGCTGACACCGCCACATGTTTCGTGCTCCCGAGTCCCGACAGCTGATGGATGACGGTTCCTGTTCGGGCGTCAGAGATGTATGCGTCTCGACCAGCCGACGTGATCAGACGGTCTCCGTCCGGAAAGAGCTGCAGGCTCTCGCCGGCCATCGTCATCGTCCGCGCGATCCTGCCGCTGGCGATATCGACGACGTCGACCTTGTCTCCACGGCCGACGAAGACCTGGCTTCCGTCGGGCGAGAAGTCCGCTTCCGTGCCGGCGTCCGCAGTGAGGATCCTGGCACCTGTCGCAACGTCCCAGACGCCGAGGCCCTCCTCGGCGCTGACGAGGAATCGCGTCCCATCGGGCGAGAACAGGATCGGCCAGCTGAACGTGTTCCCGATCTGATACTCACGTTCGAGATCGCCAGTGGCGACGCTCCAGAGCCGGGCGATCCCGTCCCGGGCGATGGTGATGACGTGGGACCCATCCGGTGAGACGTCGAGTGCGTCAACCGGCTTGGTGCTGGGCAGCCAGTTGCGACCGAAGTCCAGCCGCGACGCGCGCTGGAGGCTCATGTCGGCCTGCGGCGAGTAATCGGCGTTGAGCCCGCGGAGGGCGAGCAGCGCGGCCAGCTCGGAGCTGCCCTGCAGCTGCAGCAGCGTGCTTGACTCGCCGGCCAGGCGTTGGCTCTCAGCCGTAGCGAAGTTCTGCTCGGCCTCGGCCGCGCTTCGCTGGCCCTGGATCCCGAGGACGACGGCCGCCCCAGCCATCACGACGGCGACGACAAGGGCGGCTGTCAGCAGCACTGCGCGGCGGCGCAAGCGACGGTGCGAAGCCGCCTCGGAGGCTGCCAACTGCTCAGCCGCCTCGATCTCGCGCCGGCGTTGCGTCTCGCGTTCGTCGTCCTCGCGCGACTCTTGGTCTCGCGACGCCGCGAGGAACGCGCTCTCCTGCACGTTGAGCGCCTCGGGCCGGTCGGTCGCCCATTCGACCGCGTTCGCGAGCCTGGCACCGCGGTACAGGGCGCCGGGATCCCGCTCGAGGAGCTCCCACTCCTGCGTCGCCTCGGTCAGGTGGCGGTGCACGCGGAGGGCCTCGCGATCGTGCGACAGCCAGTCACGGAGCGTCGGCCACTCGCGGATCAGCGCCTCGTGGGCGACCTCCGCGGTGTCTGCCCCGGTCGTGACCAGCCGCGCTTCCACGAGTCGTGCGAGGACCGTCCCGACCGCGTCGCCGCCCGCATCATCGACGGGGACCAGCTCGCGCAGGGCGACCCGCCGGCGCGTGTCCTGGTTGGCCTCGCCGAGCTCGGTGAGGCGGAGGAAGATCGACCGTGCGATCGCCTGCTGATCGGCGTCCAGCTCGGCGTGGTAGACGCGGTCGGCCGTCCGAGCGATGGCGCCCCGGACGCCGCCTGATTCGGCGTACGCCTTGAGCGTCATGACGTTGCCGCGGCGCCTGCGCCAAGTCTCGAGCAGTGCGTGCGACAGGAGCGGCAGCGCGCCCGGCTCGTCACCGACATCGCGCAGGATGAGGTCGACGAGACCCGGCGAGAACTCCCACCCACCGGCCTCGGCCGGTGCCTCGATGGCCCGCCGCAGCTCGTCGGGCGACATCGGGCCGATGTACTCCTGGTTCTCGGCGACGGCCGTCCGCAGCCCGTCGTGAGCCGCGAGCCTGTCGTAGAAGTCGGCCCGCACGGTGAGCAGCACCGACACAGGTCCGTCGCCGTCATGGTCGACGGCCGTCAGCAGGTTATCGAGGAACGCCGTCCGCTCCGCTTCGTCGCGACAGAGCGTGAAGGCCTCCTCGAACTGGTCGACGACGATGAGGACCCGCTCGCGTCCTCGGCCCGCCGCGATCCGCTGGCGGGCGAAAAGGTGGAGCGACCGCCGGTCTGCCGCGAGGTCGTCGATCAGGACCGCTGTGTCGCGCGACGACGTGGTCGGCGCGGAGCCTTGCCCCGTCATGGCGAGCGCGAGCGCCTCGAGCGGACGCGCCGTCGGGGTCAGGGCATGGATCGACCAGACCGTCTCCACCTGAGCTCGGATGGCGGGAACGACGCCCGCCCGGACGAGCGAGCTCTTGCCGCTGCCCGATGCGCCGACGACTGCGAGGAACCGGCGGGAGCCGAGCCTCTCGACCAGCTCTCCCGTCAGCGTCTCGCGACCGAAGAACAGCCGGGCGTCGGATTCGTCGAAGAACTCGAGGCCCTTGAAGGGCGGCTCGCCCGGGGTCGGTGGTGCGTCCTCGGCGCTCTCGGTTCGCAGGGCTGGGAAGTCGGACGGGAGCCCGTCCGCGCGAACCTCGTACAGCTCGACCGGCTGGCGAACGTCCTTCAGCCGGTAGCTGCCCAGTGCGATGAGGTCGATCCCGAGGGGGACGTCGGCCGTCACGAGCTCGCGAGTGCTTCCCGACACGAGGATCTGGCCACCGTGCGCTGCGGCGCCGATGCGTGCCGCGCGGTGGACGTCCATCCCGACGTAGCCCGTCCGCTGGACGAGCGGCTCGCCGGTGTGAAGTGCCATCCGGACGCGGAGTTGGACGCCTCCTGGCCACCTGTGGGCGAGGATCGCCCGTTGCGCCTCGACAGTGCATCTCAGGGCGTCGAGCGCGCGCGGGAACGCGACGAAGAACGAGTCACCCTGCGTGTCGACTTCGAAGCCGTTCCATTCGGCGAACGCCGCGCGGAGCAGCCGGCGCTGTTCGGCGAGGAGGTCGGCATAGCCCTCGCGGAGTCGTTCGAGGAGTCGCGTCGAGCCTTCGATGTCCGTGAACAGGAAAGTGACGGTGCCGGTCGGGATGGTGGACGCCGCCTCATCGACCCCTGAGCCGCGCTCGACGATGCTCACGTGCGCCTCCAGGTCGACCTCGAACGCCGCTCTTGTGGAGCCTGTTCCCCGCGTGACCCGGTGCCAACGGCCACACCTTCTCACACTCGCGTCCCGCTGGTGTCTCGGTTGACACTCTGAGCGAGCCACCCCTACGATGCCCGGACCCTTGATGACAACCGATCGCCACGCGCCGGAGCCCGAGCAGGCCCGCTGCGCCCGACGCCCTCGACCGCTTTTCGGTCGGCGCCGCACCTCGTGAACCCCCCAAGTCCCGCCTCGTCGACCGGCACGGTCGCTGTCGTGCTGGCGGCCGGCCTCGGCACCCGCATGCGCTCCGAGACGCCCAAGGTCCTCCACCGCCTGTGCGGCCGGGCGATGCTCGATCTCGTGCTGGACGCGTGGGGGAGCACCGCGGACGGCGCGGCCGCCGGGTCTCCGGTCATCGTCTACTCACCGTCGGTCGCCGCCATCGTGGACGCGTTCGCCGAACGGGGCATCTTCGCGCTCCAGGAGGCGCCTCGCGGCACGGGTGACGCGGTCCGCGCGGCGCTCGAGTGCGTGCCGCCCCACGCGACCGAGATCCTCGTTCTCTCGGGCGACGTGCCACTCGTGACGGGCGCGGACCTCGACGCCGTCCTCGAGGCGCGGCGCGAGGACGACGCGGCGATCGCGCTCGCGAGCGTGTTCGCGGCCGACCCGGCGCGTCTCGGCCGGATCGTCCGGGGCGACTTCGGAACCGTCGAACGGATCGTCGAGGCGAATGACGCGACACCCGACGAGCTCGATGGCAACGAGGTGAACGCCGGCATCTACGCGTTCGACGCGGCGTGGCTTCGACGGCGGATCACGGCCCTCGAGCCGTCGCCGGCCACGGGAGAGATCTATCTGACCGACCTTGTCGCGCTCGCGCGCGAGGACGGCAGGCTCGTCAGCGCTGTCGCGTTCGACGACGACGGGCGGTTCGACGGGATCAACGACCGCGCCCAGCTCGCCGCCGCTGAGTGGACGCTCCGTGTGCGTCTCAACGAGGCGCATATGCGCAATGGCGTGACGATGCGCGACCCATCGACGGTCTATGTCGACTGGACGGTCGATCTGGGCGCCGACGTGACCCTGGAACCGAACGTCATCCTGCGCGGCGCGACGACGGTCGGCGACGGCGCGGTGATCGGCGCGGGAAGCCAGCTCGTCGACGCGACGGTCGGGGCGGGTGCCGAAGTCTGGGCGAGCATCGTCGAATCGTCCGCGATCGAGGACGGTGCCACTGTCGGGCCCTACAGCCACATCCGGCCGGGCAGCGTGGTGGGCCCCGGAGCGTCCGTCGGGAACTTCGCCGAGCTCAAGAACACGCACCTCGGCGCGGGCTCGAAGCAGCACCACGTCAGCTACCTGGGCGACACCGAAGTCGGCGAGGGAGCCAATATCGGCGCGGGCACGATCACCGCCAACTACGACGGGACACGCAAGCACCCGACGACGATCGGAGACGGCGCGTTCATCGGCGTCGACACGATGATCGTCGCGCCGAGGACGATCGGGGATGGCGCCCGGACGGGAGCGGGGGCCGTGGTGACGCGTGACGTCCCGCCGGGCAAGCTCGCGGTCGGCGTCCCGGCCCGCATCCGCGAGCCTCGTCCGCGACCCCCGGCCGAGGAGCCGACAGACTAGATGGACACGCTCCTCCAGATCGTCGTCATCGTCATCCTGACGCTGCTCGAGGGCGTCTTCGTATCGGCCGAGATCGCGCTCGTCACGATGCGCCGATCGCGCATCGACCAGCTCGTGGATGAGGGGAACCGAAGCGCCCAGCGGGTCAAGGGCCTCGTCGCCCAACCGGGCCGATTCCTCGCGGTGACGCAGATCGGCTTGACGTTCCTCGGTTTCCTCGCGTCGGCCTACGCGGCGGTCAACCTCACCGAGAGCCTCGAAGCCCTCTTCGCGAGCTCGGGCCTGCCGTTCCTCGCGTCATCCGCCGGCGCGCTCGCGCTGATCATCGTGACCCTCATCCTGAGCCTCTTCACGATCGTCTTCGGCGAGCTCGTGCCCAAGAGCCTCGCCCTCGCGCACACGGAGTCGTTCGCGCTTCGCCTGTCAGGGTTCATCGTCATCATGCTGCGGATCCTCGGGCCGCTGGTGTTCGTGCTCACCGCCGTCACCAACGCGATCGCCAGCATGCTCGGGGCCGGCGGTCAGAGCCAGGACACGATGAGCACCGAGGAGCTCAAGATCCTCGTCGAGCGCGGCGGCCAGCAGGGCATCCTCGAGGCGGAGGAGGAGCAGATGATCCATGCGGTCATCGAGCTCGGCGAGCAGCGCGTCCACGAGGTGATGGTCCCGCGGATCGCGATGGTCACCCAGCCCGTGACCGCGTCCATGGAGGACGCGATCGACGTCGTCATCGGCCAGGGCCACAGCCGGATCCCGGTGTACGAGGAGACGATCGACGAGATCGTCGGGATCCTCTATGCCAAGGACCTGCTGCCGTTCCTGAAGCCCTCGGTCGATGGCCGGCCCGACCTGCGGTCGATCCTGCGGACGCCCGTGTTCGTGCCCGAGTCCATGAGCGTGGACGACCTGCTCCACGAATTCCAGCGCCGCAAGGTCCACATCGCCATCGTCCTCGACGAGTACGGCGGGACGGCCGGTCTCGTGACGATCGAGGACCTGCTCGAGGAGATCGTCGGCGAGATCCAGGACGAGTACGACGAGGAGGAGCCGCTCATCGTCCGCCTCGACGACGACCAGGCCCGCATCGACGGGCGGGCCGACATCGACGACCTCGCCGAGCTCTTCGGCACCGACCTCGGGCTCGACGACGCCGACGAGTACGACACCGTCGGCGGGCTCATCTACCACCGACTCGGGACCGTGCCGCGCCCCGGCGATCAGGTCGCCATGGACGGGCTCACGCTGACGGTCGAGACGACCGACGGCCGCCGGGTGGGGAAGGTCCTCGCGGTGCGTGAGCGCGAGCATCGTGAACCTTCCGAGGACGAGGCGGACCGCTAGAGGCGATCAGGACGGGGCGGTCGCGGCAGTGACCTCGCGTAATGCTCAATGGTCGGGCGCGCGAAAGAGTCGGCTAGCGGCAGAGATAAGAATGGCAGTCATATCTCGCGCCACAAGGACGGACACCCGGTGTTCGCGCTCGAGGCCTCAGGCGCTGATGACGGAGACGATGATCTCCTCGAGCCGCGCGCGCGCCTCGGGTCGAACGACGGCGGCCCGGTCGAGCTCCGCGAGCGCCTCGTCGCGGTGCCGGCGCGCCTGGTCACGTGTGTACTCGCGGGCGCCCGTGCGTTCGAGGATCGCGACGACCTCGGCGACATCGTCAGTGGAGAGGTCGCCGTTCGCGTACAGCGCGCTCAATCGCTCGCGGTCCTCGGGGCCGGCATGCTCGTGGGCGTAGATCACCGGCAGCGTCTTCTTGCGATTGACGACGTCCGACGGTTCCTTGCCGGTCGTCCGCTCCGGGCCCCAGATCCCGAGGAGGTCGTCGTTGAGCTGGAACGCGAGCCCGAGGGCCCAGCCGAACCCGCGGTACCGCGCGATCACGTCCTCGTCGTCCGTCGCGAGGACGGCGCCGGCCTCGATCGCAGCCGCGATCAGCGCGGCCGTCTTGCGGCCGATCATGTCGAAGTAGAGATCGACACTCGCGAGGTCGTCCGACGCACCCATCGCGATGTCGATGTACTGGCCTTCGCACAGCGCCAGGCAGGTCTCGTCGAAGAGCCGCATCAGGCGCAGCACGGTCCGGTCCGGAAAGCCGAGGTCTGTCAGGCGATGGAGCGCGATGCGCGACAGGCTGAAGAGCGTGTCGCCGGCGTTGATCGCCTGCGGGATGCCGTGGACGGTCCACAGCGTGGGCCGGTGGCGGCGCTCGACGTCCGCGTCCTCGATGTCGTCGTGGACAAGGCTGAAGTTGTGCCCCAGCTCGACCGCGGCCGCCCCGGGCAGGGCACGCTGGTGCTCGCCGGTGATGCTCGCGTAGGCGAGGAGGCCGAGCAGCGGACGCATCCGCTTGCCGCCCGATGCGCCCGACCCATCGAGCGCGAGGTGATAGCGGACCATCTCGTACAGACCGTGGGTGGACGGGTCGCGGTCGCGGACGAGGCGGACGATCTCACCCTCGGTGTCGGCGATGAGGGCGGCGAGGTCGATGTCCGGCGTGGCGGTCGTCATTCCGTGCCCGAGTGTACACGAAACGTGCCCCGCGCAGGTAGCCTGATTGTCCGCGCAACGAGACCGCCGAGCGCGCCGGGCGCGTGTCGACGCCGGCGTGGGGGACGCATTCCTCGCCGGCGTCTATCAGGCATTCGCAGCGGCGGGCTGAACGGATCAATCGCCTCGGCGGTGGTACCGTCGCCCTGATGCCCATCCCGCGCCGCTACTCGACGGATGCCATCGTCCTCTCGAGGTTCGACCTCGGCGAGGCCGACCGTGTGCACAGCCTCCTCACCCCGCCATGCGGCACCCTGAAGGCGCTCGCCAAGGGGTTACGCCGCCCGACCTCGCGCCTCGGCGGCAGTCTCGAGCCGTTCGCCGAGCTCAACCTCGTC
>JBJMNA010000134.1:0-10739 GCA_045804485.1 Chloroflexota bacterium | reverse complement strand
GATCGAGACGCCTTCGCGCACCGCCCAGTACTCGGAGACGGCATCGCCGTAGTTCCACGGCCGCCACCACCCACCGAACCTGTCCATCCGAGCGCCCGCCGCGAGATGCTCGTCGTGGAGCGGAGTCTTGCGGAACGCATCGACATACGTCTCCGCCGACGCCTCGGCGAGCGTGATCTGGCGACTCGCCGGACGGGCCGTGAACGGTTCCGGCACCTCGCCCGTCCGGGCGGCGATCCACGAGCGGACATTGGGCAGGCACGCGCCGCCCTGACACGGACCGAGGCACGCCTGGCTGGCGCGCTTGAGGAGCTCGAGCTCCTGGTAGCCCGCCTCCCAGGCGTCGGCGAGGTCGGCGACCGTCGTGCCCATGCAACCGCAGATGACGCCCTCGGTCGCCGCCGGGGGGAGCGGCTGGTCGGTGGCCGCGTCCCCGACGACGGTCACGGGAACCGAGCCTGCCATCCGAGCGAGAAGGTCACGCGGCGCGAGGCCGAGGTCGACGACCACCGTGTCGGCAGCCTCCGTCGATCCGCCGGCGGTGACGACGCCGGTCACCCGACCGTTCTCGCCCTCGAACCGAATCGGGTTCGCGTCAACGGTGACGACCCGGCCGAGATCGACGCCCGCCGCGCTCAGCTTCGCGGCCGCCCGCGCGGTGACGATCCCCGCGAGGCGATTCCCCGGCGCGACGGCGTGGATCTCGGCGGCTCCCGTTGCGACGACGATCTCGTGCGCGTGGACGTGGAGCATGCCGTGCTGCGTCCGGACGACGATCATCGGCCCCGCGTAGATCGCGACGACCTCGTCGCCGGCGTGAGCGTCGAGGACGCGGACGGTCTTGCCGGCTCGTTCCGCCCCTGCAGCGGCCGCGAGTCCCGACGAGCCGCCGCCGATGACCGCGACGTCGACCTCGAGGTGGTGGAGCGCGACCGTCGCCGGAAGCGGCGTTGCGGTCATGTCCGCGGCGGCCACCACGGGGAGTGGCGGGTTCGCCCCGGCGGGATGCCGCACCACGCGCAGCCCCGGCCGAGCCGGGGTCTGGCACGTCCGGACGTACGCGATGCCGCCGACCTCCGCCAGGCAGTTCCCGCAATCACCTGCCAGGCAGAGCGTCCCACCCCAGCCCGGCACCTCGCCCCCGCGCAGGATCGCGACCGCGACCGAATCCCCGGCCTCGAACGGCACGGGCGACCCGTCCACCACGATCCGAGGCCGCACGGTCGCCGGCGGGACGACCTCTGTCACTGCCGCATCCGGGCGCCTGATGGGTCGAACAGCGGTTCGGGCTGGAGCCGGGCCGGCCGTCGCCGCCCGATGATCTCGATCTCAAAACCCTTGCCGCCAGGGCCGTCGGGCGCCGCAAGCTCGGCCGGCACGTACCCGAGTGCGATCGACTTCTGGACGTGATGGCCGTACCCGCCCGACGTGACCCACCCGACGACCGCGCCGTCGTGCCAGATCGGCTCGTCGCCGATGACGTCCGCGGGATCATCCGGGTCGGGCTCGACGACGAACGCGACCAGCCGGCGGGCCGGACCGCCCGCCGCGACCTCGGCCTCATGCGCCGCCCGGCCGATGAAGTCGTGGTCCAGCTTGATGTAGCGGGTGATCCCACCCTCGAGCGGCGTGTAGATCGGCCGGTACTCGCGAAACCACGTCCCGTACGACTTCTCGAGCCGGAGGGACATGAGCGCACGCATCCCGAACAGGCGCAGCCCATGCGGCTCGCCCGCCGCGACGATTCCGTCGAACAACACCCGCTGGTTCTCCGGCGCCACCCACAGCTCGTAGCCGAGATCGCCCGAGTAGTTGATCCGGCCCACATGCGCCGGCGTCATCCCGAGGTCCACGCGCCGGAACGTCATGAACGGGAAGGCCTCGGTGGACAGGTCGAGGTCCGGTGCGACGGCGGCCAGGACGTCACGTGCGCGCGGGCCGGTCACGGACAACCCCGTCAGCCGGAGGCCGAGCACCTCGAAGTGCACGGACCCATCCGGCGGAAGGTGGCTCCGGAACCACCGCGAGTGATGGACCTCGGCCGGGAGCGACCCGAACACGTGGAACTCGTCGGCCTCGCTCGCGCGCGCGACCGTGAACTCGCCGACGACCCGCCCGGCGTCGTTGAGCATCGCGGTCAGGGTGATCCGGCCCGCCTTCGGCATCCGCGCGGTCAGCAACGACGACAGCCACGCCTCGGCGCCAAGGCCCGTCACGCGGTACTTCGCATAGTTGGAGATCTCCGTCATCCCGACCCGCTCGCGGACCGCCGCCACCTCGCCGGCGACCTGCGACCAGGCGTTCGAGCGGCGGAAGGTAACGTCCTCCTTCGGCTCGAGCCCCGGCTCCTGGAACCACAGCGCGTGCTCCAACCCGAAGGTCGCCCCCCAGACCGCGTTCGCCTCGGTCAACCGGTCGTAGATCGGGGTCGTCAATAGCGGCCGCGCCGCCGGCAGCTCCTCGTTCGGGAAGGTGATCTGGAAGCGTCGCCGGTAGTTCTCCTGGACCTTGGCGTTGGTGTATCCGAGCGTCGCGTAGTCGCCGAACCGGGCGACATCCATCGCCCAGACATCCATCCCCGAGTCGGCGTCTCGACCCGCCGTCATCCATGCTGCGAGCGCAAGCCCCACCCCGCCGCCCTGCGACAGACCGGCCATCACGCCGCACGCGACCCAGAAGTTCTGGAGGCCGCGGATCGGCCCGACCAGCGGATTCCCGTCAGACGCGAAGGTGAACGGCCCGTTGACGACGCGACGGATCCCGATCGTGCCCATCGCCGGGTAATGAAGGAACGAGACCTGGAGCTCCGGGGTGATCCGGTCGAGATCCGGCTTCAGCAGCTGGGACCCGAAATCCCAGGGCGTCTCCTTCGGCGACCACGGGACGCAGGCCTTCTCGTACGTCCCGAGCAGCATCCCCTTGCCTTCCTGCCGAAGGTAGACCTCGCCACCGAAGTCGAGGACGCCCGGAACCTCCTTGCCGGTGCTCTCGTTGTAGGCCTCCACCTCTGGCATGTCCTGGGTCAGCAGGTACATGTGCTCCATCGCGAGGATCGGCAGCTCGAGCCCGACCATCCGACCGACCTCGCGCGCCCACAGCCCGCCGGCGTTGACGACGTGCTCGGCATGGATGACGTCACCGCTCTCGACCCGGACGTCCCAGGTGCCGTCCGGACGCTGCGACAGCGCGACGACCGGTGTGTGCTGGAGGACCTCGGCGCCGGCCATCTGCGCGCACTTCACGTACGCGCGCGTGACGCCGCTCGGGTCGAGGTGGCCCTCGATCGGATCCCACAGGGCACCGACGAAGTACTGCGGGTCCATCAACGGGAAGAGGTCGTGGGCCTCCTTGGCGCTGATGAGCTCGAGCTCCATCCCGAGGTACCGGCCGCGTGCGACGGCCATGCGCAGGAAGTCCATCCGGACCTCGGTGTCGGCAAGCATCAGCCCGCCTGGCAGGTGGATCGAGCAATCCTGCCCGGAGACGCGCTCGATCTCCTGGTAGAGCTTGATCGTGTACTGCTGGAGCTTGGCGACGTTCGGGTCACCGTTGAGCGTGTGCATCCCGCCAGCGGCGTGCCAGGTGGAGCCCGCCGTCAGCTCGCGCCGCTCGAGCAGCACGACGTCCGTCCAGCCGGCCTTCGTCAGGTGGTACAGGACGCTCGCGCCGACCACGCCACCCCCGATGACGACGACCTGAGCCGCTGATCTCATGCAGGAAACCCCTCCGCGGCGCGCCGCCGCCTAATAGTCGGTCGGGACCCCGCCTTCGCCGACGCGACGATCGACGAACGCTTGGAGCTCCTCCGCGATCGCCGGATCCATCGGTGGCGGCTCGTACGCCGCGAGCAGGTCCTTCCAGATCCGGTTCGCCTTCGACGGAAGCTCGGGCGAGCCGGCCTCCTCCCATGTCTCGTAGTTCCGCCAGTCGCTCAGCATCGGCTTGTGGAACGCGGTCCGATAGCGCGACTGCGTGTGCTCGGCGCCGAAGAAGTGGCCGCCCGGCCCGACTTCCTCCATCGCCGAGAACGCCAGCGTCTCGTCGTCGACGACGACGGGATCGAGGAACGCGGAGACCATCCCGAGGAGCTCGGCGTCGAGGATCATCTTCTCGTAGCTGGCATGGAGGCCGCCCTCCATCCAGCCTGCGCCGTGCATCAGCAGGTTGACGCCGCCCTGGATCGCGCCCCACAGCGAGAAGACCGACTCATAGGCCGCCTGCGCATCGAGCGCGTTCGCGGCGCAGACGTTCGACGACCGGTATGGCAGTCCGTAGCGCCGAGCAAGCTGGCCGCCGATCATCGCGGTCCGCATGTATTCCGGGGTCCCGAACGCGGGAGCGCCCGACTGCATGTCGACGTTCGAGGTGAAGCCGCCGTAGATGATCGGCGCGCCCGGGTTGACCGCCTGGGACAGCACCACCGCGGCGAGCGCCTCGGCGTTCTGCTCCGCGAGCGCGCCGGCGAGCGTCACCGGCGCCATCGCGCCCGCCAGCGTGAAGGGCGTGATGCAGACGACCTGGTTGTGGCGGGCGAACTCCATGATCCCCTGGAGCATCGGCGTGTCGAGCCGGAGCGGCGAGCTCGAGTTCACGACCGTGAACACCGACGGCTCACGGTCGATCGTCGCCTGGTCGACGCCGCGGGCGATCCGGACCATCTCGAGGACGTCGATGTTGCGCTGGCGGCCGAGGCTGTAGCAGTGGACCGCCTTGTCCATCAGCGTCAGCGCGTCGAAGGTCGCCCAGAGGTGACGGACGCCGTGATGGAGGTCGACGGGCTCCACGGGGTAGCCCGACAGGAAATGGATCGAGTTGAGCATCTGCGCGAGCCGCAGCAGGTTCTGGTAGTCGGCACGGTTGCCGATCCGGCGGCCCCGATCGAGATCGGAGACGTTGGGCGGGCTCCCGACCGTGCCGAATGCGATCCAGTCGCCACCGAGCCGGACGTCGTACGCCGGATTCCGGGCGTGGAGCGTGAAGCTGGGCGGCGCCGTCCGGATCCGCTCCTCGACCATCTCGGGCTCGAAGCGGACGCGGGCAGAGTCCGGCTCTGTGCGCGCGCCCGCATCGCGGAGGATCTGTCGCGCGTCTGGGTCGAGGAAATCCATCCCGATCTCGGAGAGGACGCGGAGCGAGGCGACGTGGATCGACTCGAGCTCGTCCTCGGAGATGACGGCCGTCGGACCGTAGCGCATGCGCGGTTGAGCCCACGGACGCTGCTGGGGCAGGGTGCTCCGCTCATGCCCCGCCCGACCGCCGCTGCGGCGACGTGGCGCCGCCTCGTCCGGCCGAACGGTTTCCCGGCTCGTCACCTGGCATCTCCTCTGGGCCTGCGCGGTCGGGCGCGTTGCCGCGCGCGACCCGAGACCCTCGGAGTATCGCAGCGCGTCGGGGGTCGTGCACCAGCCCGGGCACCGCGTGCCCGAAAGCGTGACACTGGGTCCGTGTGCGGGATCGCGGGGGTCTGGGGAAGCGCCGACAGCGACGTCGTCGAACGGATGATGGCGGGCATCGCCCATCGGGGCCCCGACGGCTCCGGGATCCACTGCCAGCCGGAGGGCGCCCTCGGTCATCGACGTCTTGCGATCATGGATCCGGCTGGCGGAGCGCAACCGCTGTACGACGAGACCGGCGCACGGGCGATCGTCGCCAACGGCGAGGTCTACAACTTCCCCGATCTCCGGGCCGGCCTCGCAGGTCGGCATACCTTCGCGACGATGAGCGACATCGAGGCCGTCCTCCACCTGTTCGAGGAACGCGGGACGGCGACTCCGGCCGGGCTGGGCGGCATGTTCGCCTTCGCGATCGCCGACGGCGACCACCTCTTCCTCGCCCGGGACCCGCTGGGCATCAAGCCTCTCTACCATGGGCGCGGTCGCGACGGGACCGGCCGGCCGGTCACGGTCTTCGCGTCCGAGATGAAGGCGCTCGCGGATTGGGTCGACGAGCTCGACGAGTTCCCGCCGGGCACCTGGTACGACAGCCGCGTCGGGTTCAAGCGCTACTACGAGGTCCCGGACGGTCCACCCGTGGAGCGCTCGGTCGAGGACCACGTCGCCGCCGTTCGCGAGGGTCTGGAGCGCGCCGTGGCGTCGCACCTGATGAGCGACGTGCCGGTCGGCGCGTTCCTGTCGGGCGGTCTCGATTCGAGCGTGCTCGCGGCCATGGCGCGGCGGCACGTGGACGAGCTCCACACCTTCTCGGTCGGGTCCGCCGACTCACCGGACCTCCGCGCTGCGCGGCGCGTCGCTGCGCACATCGGCTCGATCCACCACGAGTACGTGATGACGTCCGAGGAGGTCGCCGAGAAGCTGCCGGAGGTCGTCCATTCGCTGGAATCCTTCGACCAGGATCTGGTCCGGAGCGCGATCCCGACCTACTTCTGCTCGCGGCTCGCCGCCGATCACGTCAAGGTCATCCTGACCGGCGAAGGCGCCGACGAGCTGTTCGCCGGGTACGCCTACCACAAGGAGATCCACGACCCGGACACGCTCCACCAGGAGCTCCGGCGGTCGATCGGCGCTCTCCACGCGATCAACCTGCAGCGTGTCGACCGGCTGACGATGGCACACGGCCTCGAGGGCCGCGTGCCGTTCCTCGATACGGCCTTCGTCGAGCTGGCCTTGACCGTGCCGGCCCGCCTCAAGCTCGCGACGCTCGACGACGGCCGCCGCATCGAGAAGTGGATCCTCCGGAAGGCGTGCGAGGACCTGCTGCCGGCGGACATCGTGTGGCGGACGAAGGAGCAGTTCGACGAGGGCAGCGGGACGCTGGACCTCCTCCGCGATGCGCTTGCTCCGTCACTCGCGACGATCGACCTCGAGACCGAGCGCGCGACCGCGACGGAGCCGCTCCGGTCGGTGGAGGAGGCGTTCTACCACCGGCTGCTGCGCGAGGGCTATGCGAGCCCCGGGCTCATCCTCGCGAATGTCGCGCGGTGGACGGACGACCGCCACAGCTGACCGCTAGTCGTCACGACCCAGCCCGCGCACGTTCCGGATGAGCGTGAGCAAAAGGTAGACGAGGACCACCAGTAGCCCGACGTGGACCCACGTGTAGTCCATCCCGGCGGGAAGAGCGCGCCTCGTGTCGTCCGGGAAGGCGAGTACGAGGTAGAGCGCGGCGCCGACGACGAGCACCGACATCCCGAGACGGATGAGCCCGCGTCGTGCCGACTGCATCCTGCGCCGGAAGCCGAAGAGCGAGGCCTCGGCTTCGAGGATGACCGGCTGTTGGGCTTCGAGGAACTCGACGAAGTCAAGGGCGCGCTGCATCCGCCCCGTCGCCGCGTAGATCCGGTCCGAGGTCCGCCGCGGATCGAGCCAGGCGAGCGATTGCTGCCTCGCGAGGCGGCGGACGAACTGCCGGACGTTCGATGGCAGGTCGTAGTCCACCGCCAGCTGGTGCCGCAGCGTCCCGAGCGTGACCAGCATCTTCAGGTAGGCCACGATGCTCGGCGAGAGCGACAGCTGCTGGACCCGGATCGTCTCGAGGATGTCGACGGCGAGCTTCGAGTAGGGGTTTTCGGCAGGACGGACCATCGGGCCCGGCGCGCCCGGCGTGGCGCGCGTCCGGTCGGCCACGGTCTCGTAGAGGAATGCCTGGTGCAGCCGGAT
The DNA here is from genome assembly GCA_045804485.1 of Chloroflexota bacterium. GTDB lineage: Bacteria > Chloroflexota > Limnocylindria > Limnocylindrales > CSP1-4 > SPCO01. Next base: position 3,123 of record JBJMNA010000134.1, on the reverse strand, counting down.
CAGCCGGCGTTCGGCCGCCGCGGCGTCCGTTGCGTCCGTTGGCGCCAGCCAGCGCATCAGCTCCCGGACGGCCGCCTCGACCTCGCCTCGGAACAGCATCCAGCTGTAGCGCGTCAGCGACTGCCTGACGCTGTCCGGGAGCTGACCGACGATGCCGAAGTCGACATAGCCGATCGCGTCACCGGGCAGGACGAACAGGTTCGCCGGATGGAGATCCGCGTGGAAGTAGCCGAACACGAAGACCTGGTTGAGCATGTTCCAGTCGAGGTGGCGGACGATCCGGTCCAGGTCGTGGCCACGCTCCGCGAGCTCGCGGAGATAGGCCGTGTCCCCGTCGCGCCTCGCGATGAGGATGTCGATCAACGGGATGCCGGCGACGTACTCGGTCGTCAGGACGCGCGACGTCGTGTAGTCGCGATAAACGCGCGCGATGCGTTCGACCTTGTCGCCCTGGGCGTTCTCCCACAGAAGGACGGCCTGCCGTGCCTCGACCATGTAGTCGACCTCATCGGCCGTCCAGTGGGCGAACTCGTCGATGACCTCGCGGCTCCGGATCCCACCGAAGAGGTGGGTCCGGTCGATGAACCAGGTGCTCGCGTACATGAGGTCGATGTCGGCCTGGAGCGTCTGCCGGATGCCCGGCCGCTGGACCTTGACCGCCACGGTCTCGCCGCTGTGGAGGACGGCCCGGTGGACCTGCCCGATCGATGCCGCCGCGAACGACGCCGGTTCGAACGAGTGGAAGATCGTCTCGGGGTCGCCGCCGAGCTCACTCCGGACGATCGAGCGGACCTCCGCATACGGGAACGGCGCGACCGCGTTCAGCAGCCCGAACAGCTCGTCGCAGTAGGCCGTCGGGAGCAGATCGAACCGCAGCGCGAGCATCTGCCCGAGCTTGATCCACGCGCCACCGAGCGCCTCGAACGCGAGCCGCAGCCGAACGGGCCCGGTCCGCTTGTCCGAGCCCGGGAGATGGAGAGCGGGGGCGACGAAGAACCGGAAGAAGACGGCCAGGACGCGCCAGACCCGCCTGGGGTGCCGGAACAGCGTCCTCATGCGATGGGAGCCGCGTCAGCGACGGTCTGGCGTCACTCGTCCTCGTCGTGGATCGAAACGCGCCGGCGGGGATTCGGGAGGGTCGTCTCCTCCTCCCATTCACGGCCCGCACGGATGAGCTCGGAGAACGTCCGACGTGACCATCGATAGAGCAGGGCGGCGGCGCCTTCGGCCGCCAGCTGTCCCTCGCGCCCGAGCCGGACGCCCGAGCGCATGGTGTCCGAGATCCGCTGCTCGCCCTCATCGAAGGCCGCCGCGATCCTGCGCGTCCGGACGCGGCGCGCGTACGCGTCGCGCTCCTCGGGCGTCGGGCCGTTGAGCCACTCGGCTCGGCGCTGGCGCTCTCTCTCGGCCCACGCGTCGATCTCGGCCTGGCTCACCTCGACGGCCGGTTCACCGGCCAGGTCGTCCACTCGTGCGTCCGCGGACGCCGTGCCCTCTGGATCATTCATCGCTAGACACCTCGAAGCTCGTCTCTCAGGGCCGTTCTTCGTCGTCGGGCGAGTTTACGCCTGCGTCCCCGAACCGGGCGACAGCCCTCATTCGGCGCCGAGGTCGAACCAGGTCGTCTTGAGCTGGGTGTAGCCGTCGAGCGCGTGAAGGCTCTTGTCGCGACCGAAGCCCGATTGCTTGAAGCCCCCGAACGGGACCGTCACGTCTGCCGCGTCGAAGGTGTTGACGAAGACGATCCCGGCGCGGATCCGCCGCGCGAGGCGGTGCGCACGGTTCACGTCCCGCGTCCAGACCGCGGCGGCGAGCCCGTAGGGCGTGTCGTTGGCGATCGCGAGCGCGTCGGACTCGTCCTCGAACTCGGTCACCGTCAGGACGGGCCCGAAGATCTCCTCGCGCGCGACGCGCCAGCTGTTGTCGACGCCGTCGAGGATGGTCGGCGGGACGTAGTAGCCGCCGGATTCCTCGCGCACCCGCTCGCCACCCGTCACGACCCGCGCGCCCTCGGCGCGACCCAGGTCGACGTAGCCGAGAACCTTCGCGAGCTGCCGGTCGTCGACGATGGAACCGAGCCGCGTGCTCGGATCGAGCGGCTCACCGGGCGCGAGCTTCCGTCCAAGCGCCGCGATCCGCTCGACGAGCTCCTCACGGACCGAGCTGTGGACGACCAGCCGCGAGCCGGCGTTGCAGGTCTGGCCGCTGTTGTAGAAGATCCCCCAGCCGATGGCCGATGCCGCGGCGTCGAGGTCCCCGACATCCGCCAGGACGACCTGCGGGCTCTTCCCGCCGAGCTCGAGCGAGATCGCCTTGACGTCCGAGTCGCCGACGGCGCGCAGGAGCGACTTCCCCACCTCGGTCGAGCCGGTGAATGCGATCTTGTCGACTCCGGGATGTCGCGCGAGCGCGTCGCCGATCACGGCACCCGGCCCGGTGACGACGTTGAGGACACCGTCCGGGAGACCGGCCTCGACCGCGAGCTCAGCGAGACGGAGGGCGGTGAGCGGTGACTGGCTGGCGGGCTTGAGCACGACCGAGTTCCCGGTCGCGAGCGCAGCGCCGAGCTTCCAGGCGCTGATGATCAGCGGGTAGTTCCACGGCACGATGGCCGCCACGACACCGATCGGCTCACGGGTGACGAGCGACAGCGCGTCCGGCCCGGTGGGACCGATCTCGCCGTAGAGCTTGTCGATCGTCTCGGCGTACCACTGGATGGTCGTCGCGGCACTCGGGATGTCCACGCGGAGCGTGTCGCGGATCGGCTTCCCGACATCGAGCGATTCGAGGAGCGCCAGCTCATCGAGGTTCATCCGGATCAACTCGGCGAGCCGAAGGAGGACCTTCTTGCGAGCGGCCGGCGACTGGTCGCTCCAGCGCCTGTCGTCGAACGAGCGGCGGGCAGCCCCGACGGCGACGTCGACATCCGCGGCGTCGCCCTCCGCGACCCGCGCGATCACGGAGCCGTCGCGACCGGCGATGTCCTCGAACGTCCCGCCGGAGACCGCGGAGACGAACCGGCCGTCGATGAACAGCTCGGTCCGCGGCGAAACGGCTGCGGCGCGCGCGATCCATTCGTCCGCCGTCGTGGCGGGTGATTGCGTCTCGGTCGTCATGCCGCGT
>JBJMNA010000133.1:0-5767 GCA_045804485.1 Chloroflexota bacterium | reverse complement strand
GCATCTCCTGACCGCGGCGTCGCTCAGGCCGGACGATCCCGACTTCGCCAGCCTCTTCGCCGACTTCATCGTCGAGCAATCCGGCGCCGCCGACGAGCCCATCGATCGCCGCGTCTTCGAGCTCGTGGACGGACGCCTGGTCCACTTCCACGGCGTCTGACGAGCGCCGTGTCCGACGAACCCGGGGCATCGCTCGTTCGCTCGGAGATCGCCGAGGGCGTCGCGACCGTCACCCTCGATCGGCCTGACGCGCTGAACGCCCTGACGATCCCGATGAAGGAGCAACTCCTCTCGGCGTTCCGGGCGATCGCGCGGGATCGGGAGGTCCGCGCGGTCGTGCTGACCGGCGCGGGCCGGGCGTTCTGCGCGGGCCAGGACCTCAAGGAGCGGCTGGAACCCGACGCGACGCCACTCGTCGTCGAGGTCCGCGACCGGTACAACCCGATCATCCGCGCGATGCGGTCGCTGCCGCAGCCGATCGTCGGCGCGATCAACGGCGTCGCCGCCGGCGCGGGGGCGTCGCTCGCGTTCGCGTGCGACCTCCGGATCGCCGCCGAGGGAGCGAGCTTCGTCCTGGCGTTCGGCCGGATCGGGCTCGTCCCCGACAGTGGCGCGACGTGGTTCCTGCCACGGCTCGTCGGGCCGGCGAAAGCCGCCGAGATGGCGCTGCTCGGTACCACGTTGTCGGCCGCCGACGCCGAACGTTTCGGGCTCGTCGTCTCCGTCGTCCCGGGCGACGCCCTCGCAACGGAAGCACGCGCGGTCGCGGGGCGGCTCGCCGGCCTTGCCCCGGGCGCGCTCGCGCACACGAAGCGCGCGCTCGAGCGAAGCTGGTCCGTCGACCTTGACGATGCCCTCGAGGACGAGGCGCTCCGGCAGGGGATCGCGGGCGCGACAGCGGATCATGCCGAGGGCCTCGCGGCGTTCATCGAGAAGCGGCCGCCTCGGTTCACCGGGCAGTAGCGCGGGCACCGTCCGGCCTTGACGCAACGAGCCCATCTGCCTACTCTCTGCCCCTAACGATCGTTAGTTAGGGGGCCACGACCGGGATGGTGGAGACCAGCCGCCGGCGCGAGATCGAGGACGCCGCGAGCTCGCTCTTCCACGAGCACGGCTACTCGGCGACGAGCGTCCGCGACATCGCGAGAGCCGTCGACATGCAGGGCGCAAGCCTGTACGCGCACGTCGCGTCGAAGCAGGAAGTCCTGTGGTCGATCGTGGAACGGACCGCGACGCGGTTCGAGGCGGCGGCGGATCTGGTCGAGGCCGGCGACCCCGGGGCGGTCGTGTTCGGCCCGGGCGTCCATCTCATCTCGCTTGTTCGCGCTCACGTCGGCGTGGTCACCGAGGACATCCAGCGCGCGAGCGTCTTCGTCCACGAGTGGCGCGCACTCGACAAGGGCCGCCGCGCCGAGATCGCGCGTCGGCGCGACGCTTACGAGGCCCGGTTCCGCGCGACCATCGCCCAGGGCGTCGCGGGCGGATCGTTCGAGGCCGTCGATCCGACGGTCACCGCCGCGTACATCCTCACAGCCCTCAACGGTCTCGTGACCTGGTACCGCCCGAAAGGCCGGCTGGCCGCGCGCGACATCGCCGACGCCTACGCCGACCTCACGCTCCGCGCCGTCCAGGCGCACGGAGGACATCAATGACAGACCCGCGCGCGCTCGAACCCATCCTCGGCCCGACCGACCGCGGCCGTCCGGCTTTCAACGACGACCTCCCGCACGACGAGCGCTCCGCGCTGTTCGAGGAGCACATCGACGCGGGTCTGAAGATCGAGGCGACCGACTGGATGCCGGACGAGTACAGGACGGCCGTCCTCCGCTTCGTCGAGATGCACGCCAACAGCGAGCTGATGGGCGTGCTGCCCGAGCGCGAATGGCTGATGCGCGCGCCGACCCTCCGTCGGAAGCTTGCCCTGACCGCGAAGGTCCAGGACGAAGTCGGGCACGCCCAGCTCCTCTATCGGGTCGCCGAGGATCTCGGCAAGTCGCGCGAGGCGATGTTCGACGACCTTCTCGCCGGGAAGACGAAGTTCCACAACGTCTTCCACTACCCGACGGTCGGATGGGCGGATGTCGGGATGATCGCCTGGCTCGTCGACGCTGCCGCGATCGTCGCCCAGCAGGCCCTGCGCGACTCGTCGTACGCGCCGTACGCCCGGACGATGCGCAAGATCTGCTGGGAGGAATCGGTCCACATCATGCACGGCCGCGACGTCGTGGTGACCATGGTCACCGGGTCCGCTGGCCAACGTGCGGCCATCCAGGACGCGCTCGACCGGTGGTGGGGCCCGCTCATGCAGATGCATGGGCCGCGTTCCCCGCGCGAATCGGATCGCGACCTTCACTGGAAGATCAAGGCGAAGACCTCCGAGGAGCTCCGCCAGGAGTTCCTCACGATCTATGTGCCGCGCATCCGCGAGCTCGGGCTGGTCATCCCGGACCCGGAGCTGCACCTGGATGAGGCGACGGGCGAGTGGTCGTACACCGAGCCGGATTGGGCCGAGCTGCGGACGGTCGTGACGAACCACGGGCCGATGTCGGAGGCACGGCTCGAGTTCCGGCGGCTGGCTCGAGAAGACACGCGCTGGGTCCGCGAATCGATCCTGGGCGTCCCGGCGGCGGCATGAGCGCGAACGCCGGTCCGGCGGCCGGTCCCGAGCTCGAGGCGTGGGAGGTCTTCCGACGCGAAAAGGATGGCGACCCGATGCGGCACGGCGGGAGCGTCATGGCGCCCGATGCCGAGCTCGCCGTCCATTACGCGCGTGAGCTCTACGGTCGGCGGCAGGAAAGCGTTCGGCTGTGGGTCGTCCGCCGGACGGACGTCCTCGATCTCGATGATCCGGATCTGCTCCAGCCGCCGCTCGACCGCTCGTTCAAGAAGCCCGGTGGCTACGTGATGCGCGACAAGCTCGCCGCCGCGCGCGAGCAGTCGGGGCAGGCGAAGCCGAAGGCACGATCGAAGTGACCGCCACCGCCACGCTCCCGCGAACCGCCCTCGGCGACCTCCTGCTGTCGATGGCCGATGACGAGTTCGTCATCGGTTTCTCCGACTCGGAGTGGACCGGGATCGCGCCGCTCCTCGAGGAGGACGTGGCGATGAGCTCGCTGGCGCAGGACGAGCTCGGTCACGCGGCGGCGCTCTATGGCCTCCTGGCCGAGTTGATCGCGACGGACGCGGATGCCGTCGCCTACGACCGTGAGCCCGACGAGTACCGGCACTGCCGGCTGCTCGATCACGGGCGAGGTGACTGGGCGATGACGATCGCCCGCCGCTACCTCTACGACACGGCCGACGCCGTGCGCCTCGACGCGCTGGCAGGCGGCTCCTGGGCGCCTCTCGCCGAGCTCGTCGGGAAGCTCGTGCGCGAGGAGCGTTACCACCTGATGCATGTCGGGGCGTGGCTCGAACGGCTCGCGGGCTCGGATGGCGAGCCTCGAGACCGGCTGCTCGCGGCGCTCGCGGAGCTCGCGCCGGATGCCGCGACGGTGTTCACGCCACTCCCCGATGAACCGGCGCTGATCGAGGCCGGCATCCTGGAGGCCGACTCGTCGGAGCTCGAATGGCGGTGGCGGACGGCGATCGCACCGACCTTCGAACGCCTCGGGCTGCCGATGCCCCCGTCAGCACGGAACGCGGACGCGGGACGATCCGACCACGGCGACGCGTTCCGCTGGTTGTGGGGCGAATTCACGATGGTCCGCCGCTCGGATCCGGGAGCGACCTGGTGAGCGAGGCAGCGACGCAGGTCGCCATCGCGCGGCTCCGCGCGGGCATCGACGCATCCCACTCCGCCCTCGACGAGGCGACGATCCAGGCGGCGCTCGCAGATGTCCCGGACCCGGAGCTCCCGATGCTGTCCGTCGTGGACCTCGGGATCGTCCATCGCGTTCGGATCGCGCCCGGTGACGGGACCATCCGGGTCGAGATCCTGCCGACGTTCGTCGGCTGTCCGGCACTCGAGATGATCAAGGCGTCGATCGTCGAGCGGCTCGCTGCGTTCGGGCGTCCGGTCGATGTCGTCGCGACCTTCGAGGTCCCCTGGACGAGCGACAGGATCAGCCCCGCCGGTCGCGAGGCGCTGCGGGCGGCCGGGATCGCGCCGCCGGGTGCGGCCACCGCCGCGACGACTCTGATCGACCTGGAGCCCCGCGTCCCGTGCCCACACTGCGGATCCCGCCACACGCGGCTGGACAATGTCTTCGGGCCGACGCAGTGCCGCACGATCCGCTACTGCCTCGACTGCCGCCAGCCGTTCGAAGCGATCAAACCCGTCTGAGATGGCGGGGCCAGGCGACATCGTCGGTGTGATCGGCGCCGGGACGATGGGTGCCGGCATCGCCCAGCTCGCGCTCGAAGCGGGCCACCCGGTCTTGCTTCACGACGTGGACGAAGCGGCCATCGCGCGTGGTCGGGCGCACATCCGGACCGGGCTCGAACGGCGCGCCGCCCGCCTCGATCTCGATGCCGAGTCCGCGGACGGATGGGTCGACGGCCGGCTCGCCGGACTCCACGACGCGCCGACGCTGGCCGACGTCGCCGCGGCCGGCCCGACCATCGTCATCGAGGCCGCGGTCGAGGATCTCGGCGCGAAGCGGACGATCTTCCACGCGCTCGACGCGGCCACGCCGGCGGACGCGATCCTGGCCACGAATACGAGCGCCCTCTCCGTCGCGGCGATCGCTGCCGCCGCGGCCACGCACCCCGAACGGGTCATCGGCCTTCACTTCTTCAATCCCGCACCGGTGATGGCATTGGTCGAGGTCGTCTCGCCGCCGCTCGCTGATCCTGCCGTCGTCGCGCGGGCGGTGGCCATCGTGACCGCCTGGGGAAAGACGGCTGTCGTCTGCGCCGACCGTCCGGGTTTCATCGTCAACCGCGTCAACCGCCCATTCACGATAGAAGCCCTGCGCATCCTCGAGTCGGGAGCGGCGACCGTCAGTGAGATCGATGACGCGGTGCGTGCCGGCGGCTTCCCGATGGGCCCGTTCGAGTTGATGGATCTGACCGGCATCGACGTCACGTTCGCTGCCGCGACGGGCATCTGGGAGGGCCTTGGCCGGCCGGACCGTCTTCGGCCGTCGCCGATCCAGGCCGCCATGGTCGAAGCCGGCACGTTGGGCCGGAAGACGGGACTCGGCTTTTACCGCTACGCCGACGCCAAGAGGATCGGCGAGGGTGACACGAGTGGTCCGCCCCATCCGGCCCGCCACCTTGATCCGATCGAGATCCGGGACCGGATCCTCGCTGCCGTTGCGCGCGAGGCCGGCATCGCCGTCGAGGAGGGCGTCGCGCCACCGGACGTCATCGACCGTGCCCTGCGTCTCGGCGCGGGCCACCCGCGTGGTCCTTTCGCCTCGGAGTGAGCGGCACATTGACCACTCGAACCTCTCCGGCGGCTCGCCTATGGTGGGTTCGATGACACCGTGGATCGTCCGATCGGCTGCCGTCGTGATGGCGATCGCGCTCTGCGCCTGCACCGCGCCAGCGGCAGGGTCGGTCGCGCCCTCGCCATCCGCCACCGAGGTTGCCATCGTCGTCCATTCCCCACCGCCGTCGACCGCCGCAACCGCGCGCGCGACAGCGACCGCGATGCCGCAGCAGACCCCGACCCCGACTGTCACGCGGACGGCGACGCCCGCGTCGCACCCGTCAAGCAAGACGCCGCCCCTCGTCGAGCCGCCCGGCACCCCTCACGTCGACCGCGAGCTCGAGGCGTACCTTCCGACGCGTCTCGCCGGGACGCCGCTGATCCGGACGT
>JBJMNA010000132.1:0-14945 GCA_045804485.1 Chloroflexota bacterium | reverse complement strand
TGAGGTCTGGCCGGGAACCGGCGTGATCTACTCGCAGCGCCGCAGCGCCGAACGGACCAAGAGCCGACTCGGGAAGATCGTCGGGACGCCCGCGTACAAGTCGATGACGATCCGGAGCTGGCAGACGACGCTGGCGCTCCTCGCGCGCATGGAAGGGCCCTAGGCCGTCGTCAGGTCCCTGTGCCCTTGACGAGGACGCCCTTTACCGCTGGGTAGTTCGAGTAGTAGCGCTTGCTCCAGTGGAGCTTGCCGTGGTCGTAGATCGAGACGGTGACCCAGACCTTGGCGCCGTCCGCCGGCGCGTTGTTGCGGAACGTGTAGCCGACTGGCTTGCTCGGGTCCCTCACCACCGTGTCGATCGCCTGCGGGCCATGGTGGATGACGAGGTTGGTGACCTTGGCCGTGCGGCCGTTCGGCACGCTCCAGATCTTGAAGGTGATCCAGCGCCGGCTGCCGGCGTTGGTGATGATCCGCTGGATGAGGATCGGGTACTTGGTGTCGTTCTTGAAGCTCATCGTCTGCTTCGTGTTCCCGATGATCCACACGGTGGCGTCAAGCCCTGGCGGATACCGGTTGATGAACTCGTTGTGGTTCTGTCGCGCGAGCGGGACCATGCCGGCCCGGAACGCGGCATTGAACAGCGTCGTGGAGGTCGTGCAGATGCCGCCGCCGAACGCGCCCGTGACGGTGATCTTCCCGCCCTCGATGGCGTTGCCGGGTCCGGCGCCGGGCAGCCTGTGGAGGTCGCCGACGACCTTCCAGAAGTCGAACTTCGAACCCGCCGGGACGACCGTCCCGTTGATCGCCGTCGCCGGCGCCTCGATGTTCCCGCCGAAGTGGTTATTGACGATGACGAAGTAGTAGACGCTGTACGAGCTGATGGCCTTCATCTTCGGGGCGAAGGCCTTGGCATCAGCCGTGGTCAGCTTCGGGTGGATCGCCTTGACGACGGCCGGGACCGCGGATGACGTCGGGCCGGCCTGACGCGCCTGGATCGTGCTGACGATCGCGGCCTTCATGCCGTCGGCGTCGAGCGTTCGGCCCTCGCGGCTGGTGCCGGTGGCCACGATGTGGCCGCGGACCAGCTTCAGGCTCGCGTCACGCGCCGGCCGGTTCACTTTCTTGGCCAACGACTTCACGATCCGGTCGAGGCCGGATTCGTCGACGACCGCGCTGATCGTGCCATCGGCGGCCGTGGAGAACGAGATGAGCGGCGCGAGGCTCGTGCGCGCGATCGTCCAGCTGTCTTTCTCGTGGGTGATGACGACGTCCGTGGCGATCCGGTCCGCGGCGGCCTTCGCGGCCTCGGCCGAGGCCGTGGGAACGGCCGGGGGCAGAGGTGCGACCGGCACGGCCATCGTGATGGAGGCCGGCGTGCCGAGCTCGCCGAGCTGCTGGTCGAGCGCGGTCAGCAACGCGGCCTTGTCCACGACGCGGCCGTCCTTCGCCGGGGACACGGTGTATGCGCCGGCCTGAGTGCCGGATACCGTCGCATCCACCGGGGTCTGGTCGATCGAAGCGGCGAGGGTTTCGACAACGCCGGCGAGCTTGTCCTGGTCGTAGACGACGGCTGAGTCGAGGGTCACGCCGTGGATCGCGGCCTTCGGTGCGCTGATGAGGTTCGCGAGCGGCTCACCCTGACGGCCCGCGGCGAATGCGGCGTCAAGGACTGCGGACGTGTTCGCGCGCCGGCCGACGTCCGTGTAGCTGATGGTCGTGGTCTGGCCGTCCGGCCCGGCGAGCGCGATCTGGCCGGTGCCGAGCGACGCATACGCGTTCGTGATCGCCGCCTCGGCCTGCTCGCGGTTCAGTCCGCCGAGCTCCGTCGTGCCGACGCGGACGCCGGGCATCACCCGGCCCTCGTACTGCTGGGTCCACGCGTAGAGCGCGCCGACGCCGACGCCGACCGTGAGCGCGAAGCCGATGACGAAGGCGAACGCGAAGCGGAAGGCGAGCGACCGTCGGCGCCGGCGCCGCACCGGCGGCTCGAAGTCGTCGAGATCGGCGGGCATGACGCGCACGGTTTCGACGCCGGGTTCGTACGGCGGTTCATCCTGTCGGACGAGCGCGGCCAGCTCCGGATCGCCGGCGGACCAGGCGGTGTCCGGTGTCGAGTCGTTGGCAGCCCCGTCGGCTGAGGAGTTGGGCAGGTCGGTCATCTGATGCTCATTCGGGTCGACCGGCACTGGGTCCCGGTCCCTGGCAGTCGCCACATCTTCGCTTGTGGACGCAAAGATGTCACGCGACGGTCGGCTTGGCCGACTGGACTGGGACGCATGAGGGGCCCCGGACGTTTCGCCACGCGACCGCGAGCGATTCGTGGGACGGTTCCCTGAACAACCCCGGCACGCTCTCAGCGCGAGGATCTCCGATGACGGATTACACCGACTGGACCAAGAACCTGATCGCCGACATCCGGGCCAACGGACGCCCGACGAGCGGCTATTTCGAAGGCAAGCCCGTGATGGTTCTGACGACGACCGGCGCGAAGAGCGGCCAGCCGAGAACGGCGGTCGTGACATTCACGCGCGACGGCGACGACTACATCGTGGTCGGATCGAAGAGTGGCCAGCCGCAGGATCCCGCCTGGTTCACGAACCTCGTCGCGAATCCGATCGTGACGGTCGAAACCGACGGCGAGACGTTCCAGGCGCGCGCGACGGTCGCCGAAGGGGCCGACCGTGATGCCCTATGGGATCAGCACCTCGCCGAACACCCGCAGTTCGGGGAGTACCCGTCGAAGACCGACCGAGTCATCCCGATCGCGCGGCTCACGCGCCTCGACTGACGCGACCGATGAACGCGGCGACCTCGATCACGGTCACGCCGGTCCACGTTGCCGACCTGCTCGCCGACGGCAACGTGATGCCGGTCTACGTGCATGTCATCGACCATCCCGATGGGCGCGTCCTGGTCGACACGGGGATGACCGAGCTCCACCCCTTGGTCGCCGACATGGATCCCCGACTCGATCCGCTGAGCGAGCAGGACTTCGACCTCGCCGGCATCGATATGGTGGTCAACACCCACCTGCACTTCGACCACTGCGGAGGCAACCGCCTCTTCGCGGGCAAGCCGATCTACGTCCAGCGGCGCGAGCTCGACGACGCGCGGAGCCAGGACGACTACACGATCGCCGAGTGGGTGGACGCGCCGGGCGTGGAGTACGTCCCGGTCGACGGCGAGCTCGAGCTGCTACCCGGCGTCCGACTGGTTCCGGCGCCGGGGCATACGCCCGGCACGCAGGTGGTCGTCGTCGAGAGCGGCCGGCATCCGACCGTCATCGCCGGGGACGTGGCGGTGTCGTCCGTTGACCTCGATGAGCCGCAGACCGAGGGCCAGCGGCTCATCCGCGCGCTCGATCCCGAGCTTGTCTGGCTCGCCCACCAGCACGAGCCGTGGCGCCGGGTCAGCGCGAAGTGACGTTCGCGGAGGCCGAGGCGCCCTCCCCTACTCCGTTCACCGCTGTCAGGCGGTAGTAGTAGCGGATCTTGTGGGCGACGCTGGCGTCGGTGAAGCTCGTGGTCGTGGCACCGACGCTGACGAGGAATGACTCGCCGCCGCTCGCGGTGCCGCGGTAGATGCGGTACCCGGTGACCGGCGATCCGCCGTCAGTCGATGGGGCTTTCCAGCTCAGTGAGATACCCGTCTTGCCCGCAGCAGTGGTCGCGGTGAAGCTCGTTGGCGCGCCTGGCGGCAGGGCGCGCTGGGCGACGATGGCCGCGGAACGGGCGCCCTCGCCGGACGGACCGATGGCTGCGACGCTGTAGAAGAACCGCCCACCGTTGGGGACCGTCGTGTCGGTGAAGCTGAGCACCGTGCCGACAGTGGCAAGCGGTCCCCACGCGGCGCCATCGGGGCTCCGATAGATGCGGTAGCCGGTCACGCCGCCTGTCCCCTGGGTCGTCGGTTCGGCCCACGTCAGACCGACGCCGGCTGGAAGGTTCGGGCTGGTCGTCAGATTCCGCGGCGCCGAGGGCAGCTGCGGCGTCGGTGTCGGCACCGGCGTCGGTGTCGGCGTCGGGGTCGGGATGGCTGTCGGCTTGGGCGTGATCACGGGCGTCGGGGTCGGTGTCGGCGGTGGCGGGGGCTGCGACCCGAGGTTCCGAAGGATCACCAACCCGTTGTTCGAGTCGGCGATCGCAAGGTCCGGCCAGCCGTCGCTGGTGAAATCGCCCACCGCCAGGCCGTGCGGGTCGTAGCTGCCGTACGGGACGGCGTACAGGTCTTCGGGGGCGAGCGTCCCATCGGCTCGACCAAGGGAGACGCCGGCCTTGAGCCAGGCGCTGTGGAGCGTCACGACGTCCGCACGACCGTCCTTGTCCAGGTCCGCGACCTCGACAGGCGTCGGGATGTCATAGACCGGATAGCTCACGGGCGACGCGAGAAGGCCCGCGGATGTCTGAGCGAAGACGGCGAGCTGCGAGTACGGTCGATTGCCGCCGTATGCCGCGACGATATCGACACGGCCGTCGCCCGTGACGTCACCGACCCCGATGCCGTTGGAGTTGATCTGATCGCCGACGCGATATTCCGCCGGCGCATCGAACCCGCCTCCGGCGAGCTGCGCCACGACGCTAAGGTTCGGCGTCGCGTAGGTCTGACCCGACATGACGACGATGTCATCGCGGCCGTCGCCCGAGACGTCGGCGATCTCGAGGTCGTCGTAGCCGCTGTGCCGGGCCGGGTACGTCGTCGTGCCGCCGAGCGCGCCGTGACCATCGTTGAGGAAGACGCTGACCAGGTCATCGCCCCACCCGATGGCCGCGAGGTCGGTGCCGGCCGCGCCGTCGAGGTCTCCGACGGCAACGCGCAGGGTGTGTGGTGTCGCGATGACGGTGGGAGCCCCCAGGACGCCGGTCGGTAGCTGTGGATAGACGAGAATGCCGAAACCGTCGGCCCCGACCACCACATCCGCGCGCCCGTCGCCCGTGATGTCGCCGATCGCCACGGTTTGGATCCGGTTCGTGCCGGTCCCCGGTGTCGGATACGAGACAGGGGCGGCAAGCGTGCCGTCGGGGAGGCTCGCGAGGACGTACACGCGGTAGTCGGCGTATGAGCCCTGCGCGCTCGTTGCGACGACATCCGCCCGCCCGTCGCTCGTCACGTCGCCGATGGCGACGGCCTTCGTGTCACTTCCGAGAGCGATCGCCTGGTACGGGGCGAAGAGCGTCGAAGCGGCGTTGGTGTGACCGGCGGACGCGAGCACGGGGATCGCGATGGCGATCGCGGCCAGGACCGCTGCGAATCGCGAGATCCAGCCAGTCCGAGGTTCCCGCCGTGTCATCCCTCACCCCCTGTGTCGGCCATTCCGGGCGCCACTGTAGCGGACGGGAATGCGTCGGAACAGGTCTTTTTCGGCGTTTCAGGCTCGCGCCGGTGCCCGCAGGCACAGATTTCAAACGCGTTGCAGTTGGGGTTTGACGCGCTTCTCGATAGCCGTCAGCATCTCCGGGTGCCCCGCTTCCTCGCCGCGTTTCTCGCGCTGTCCGTTGCGCTCTTCGCCCTCGCGTCGCCTTCCGTCGCGCAGGCGAAGCCGAAGGGCTCGGCACCGCGTCCGACGCCGACCACGCAACCGACCCCGACGCCGACTCCGCGACCGACCCCTACGTCGACCCCGACACCCACGCCGACCGCGACGCCGACCCCGACGCCTGTCCCGCCCGCGTCTCCGTACGTGGACGGTATCGACGTGAGCTACCACCAGGGTCCGATCGACTGGGCGCAGGTCGCGGCTTCCGGCAAGCGTTTCGCGTTCATCCGTGCCACCGCCGGCACGCTGACGGCCGACACGGCGTACTGGACGAACCGCTCGGGCGCGAGCACTGCCGGTCTCGCCGTCGGGTCGTACCACTTCGCCAACCCCGACAACGCCCTCAATGACGCCGCGAACGAGGCGAGCTGGTTCGTGCGGAACTCCGCCATCCAGTCCGGCGACCTGCTGCCGGTGCTCGACTTCGAGACCTCGAATGGCCTGAGCCCCGCCTCACTGACGGCGTGGGCGCAGACATGGCTTGCGCAGGTGTGGGCGTCAACCGGCGTCCGGCCGATCATCTACACGAATCCAGCGTTCTGGTCGACATCGATGGCGGATACCGACTGGTTCGCGAGGAACGGGTATCCCGTCCTCTGGATCGCCAACTGGACGACCGCGGATCAGCCGATCGTTCCCGCCGGCGGCTGGGCCGGCAATGGTTGGTCGTTCTGGCAGCACTCGAACGTCGGTTTCGTCCCAGGGATCGGCGGCGCCGTGGATCTGGATCGCTTCCACGGGTCGTCGCTACCAGCGACGCTCTTCGTCCCCTAACGACCGCGCCCGTCGGAGTCGCGCCGCGAGAGGATCTCCCGGAAACGTCGGGCGTCCTCGACGCGGGGCAGGTTGTTGAACAAGACGTAGGCGGGTCTCCCCTCCCCCGGCGACAGCATGTCGGCCAGTTGCTCGAGCTCCGCGTCGGTATAGACGTGGCGAGCACCGGTCGTGCCGTGCAGTCGGAAGTAGGTCTCCTCCGGCGTGACGGTGGTCGACACGAACGGGTCCACGGCGTGGACGAGCGCGAGCTCGCGACACAGGCGCGCGACGAGGTCTGGCGGCCACGGACCGCGTGGCTCCCAAAGCATCCGGACGCCCGCCGGCCGCTCCACCGTCGCGAAGAACGAGCGAAGGCGATCGACGTTCTCCTCCGTGGGCCGAAACGACGCCGGACACTGGAGGAGGACGGCCGTCGCGCGGAGGATCGCTGCGCATTCGAGCGTGCGTTCCCATGCTCGGAGGACGATCGCGGACGTCCGAAAGCCGCCCGCCTCGGCGCGATCGGTCTCGGTCAAATGGGAGCGAAGGCGCCGGTAGGTCGGGCTCGATGCGTCGTGGGTGACGAGCTGCCAGGCCTTGATGGTGAACTCGAAGTCGTTCGGGGCCAGGGCGCGCCATCGCCGCATCGTCGCGTCGCGGGGTGGCTCGTAGAAGGTCGCCTGGATCTCGACGAGCCGGTACTCGTGGACGTACTCCTCGAACGCCATCGTGAAACCACAGAGACCGATCCGCGTCGCGTCAACGCTCACGTGGTGTCAGAGGCCAAGCGGCTGAACGGAGATCGCCCGCGCTACGACGGATCGCGTCCTCCGCGGTCGACGCCCGCCTTGCCGCGCAGCTCATCGATCTTCTGCGACGCCTCGGCCTTGGTCAGGTCGCCGGTGTCGATCGACTCGCCGGCCTGACGCGCCAGCGTCTCGAGGTACGACGCCTGGGCTCCAGTCATCGGGTCGTCGCCGGAGACCCACTCCTCGGGGTCCTTTTGGAGCCCTGGCCGGTCTTCGGGGACTTGGGTCGGTCGGTCGTCGTCGGTCATCGTGCGTCCTCCTCACAGCTCGCTGGGCAAGCATCGGGAGTCGACGCAGCGGGCAGGGAATCAGCGGCTCCCGGCGGCGTCGCAATCGTCTGCCAACGCGTGTCGCGTGTCGCGCGCCTCGTTACGAGCCGTCCGTCGCTGCCTCGTTCGTCGCGATGACGTCGTCGATGAGCTTCTCCAGCGCTTTGTCGGAGATCTTTGTGCCTGTCTCGCCTTCGACCTTCTCACGCGCCAGGCGCAGCACCTCTTCCCTCGGGATCCGGAAGCCGGCCGTCGTCCGCGATCCCGCGATGTCGCCTGACTTGACTGCCTCGCGGATCGCCCCGGCGGACCGTCCGAGCACCCAGCCGACCTCCTCCGTCGACAGGTGGTCGTTCATCAGTCGTCCGCGCTCGCGAACCTCGCCCGGCCGTTCGGCCGAAAGGTCTGGAGCATCACCCCGGAAGGGATCGAGCGGGACTCGATCAGGGTGAGGTCGTGGCTCTCACCGTGTTCCGGGAACAGCCGCAAGCCCTCGCCGACCACGACGGGGTAGACGCGCAGGTTCAGCTCGTCGACGAGGTCGTGCTCCAGCAGCCAGCGCAGCAAGACGCCGCTGCCGTGGACCTGGAGCTCGCCTCCCGGCTTCGCCTTCAGCTCGCGCACGGCGGCCTCCACGTCGCCGTCGAGCACGTGCGTGTTCGCCCACGTCGGGTCCTTCAGTGTCGTCGACGGGACGTACTTCGGAAGCGTGTTGATCGCATGGCCGAGCTCGTTGTCGTCGTGCTGCGGCCAGTACGGCTCCCAGATCTCCCACGTCTTCCGTCCGAGCAGCAGCCCATCCGCACGTTCGAACATCGAGACGAGGACTGGCCACATCTCGGGGTCGGCGTGTGCCGCGGTCCAACCGCCGCGGTCGAATCCGTTGCGTCTGTCCTCGTCCGGGCCGCCCGGTCCCTGGTAGACCCCGTCGAGGGAGACCATCATCGTCGCCATCAGCTTCATCGTCCGCTCCTTCGCTTGCGGTCCGATGATGCCACCCCAACCGACCTTGCAACGCCGGTGGCACCAGAGGCGAGCGGCTTGGCATCCGGGCGTGTCGCGTCCCCCGATAGCGTCGCTTCATGATCGGAACGGAGCCGGTCGAGCTCCGTGTGCTCGTCGGGCGGCTCGAGGCGCTCGCGGAGCGTCGGTTGGCATCGAAACCGCGGACGGACGCCGGCCGAGCCCGGGCGCGCCAGCTGGCCGACCTGCTGCATGGTCACATCCGCGTCCGGGCCGCGTCGCTGGACGCGCCGCTCGTCGTGTTGCTCCTGGGCCCCACGGGTGCGGGCAAGAGCACGATCTTCAACACGATCGCGGGACGGGCCGCCAGCGCCACCGGGGTCCTCCGCCCGACCACGCGTGTCGCCGTCGTCCTCGTCCATCCGGACGACCGCGAGGCGCTCGTCGAAGGCGCCTTCGGGGCGGTGCCGCCGGAACAGCTCCGGTTCGTGGAGGATCCGACGGTCGAGCGCGGGCTGGCCGTCGTCGACGCACCCGACATCGATTCGCTGGAGCACGCCAACCGCGTCCTCGCCGATCGGCTCGTCGAGGCGGCGGACCTGTGCTGTTTCGTCACGACGGCCACGCGCTATGCCGACCGCGTTCCGTGGGCCGTCCTGTCGCGCGTCGAGGAGCGCGGGTTGCCTCTGCTCGTCGTCCTCAACCGCATGCCTGCTGACGCCGCGGACCGTTCCGACATCCTGTCCGATGTCCGCCGGCTCATAGCGGACACCGGGCTGAACGACCTCCTCAGGGCGACACCCGATGGGCCGCCGCGTGACCTCATCGTCGTGCCTGAAGGCGACCTGTCCGCTGACGGGACCAGCCTCCGACCGAACACGATCCAGGCGCTCGATGACGAGATCGCACGCTTGCGAACAGCGGGCGACGCACGGCGTGAGCTGGCGGCACGTGCGCTCACGGGGTCGCTGCTCGGCCTTGGCGACAGTCTCGACCGAATCGCCGACGACGCCGAGCACGAGGCGATCGATGTGGAGTCATTGCGACGGACGGCGGACCGGGCGTATGAGTCTGGTCTGACCGCGCTCCAGGATGAGATCAGCCACGGCCGGTTCCTTCGCGAGGAGGCGCTGCGCCATTGGCAGGCATATGTCGGTGCCGACCAGGTGACTCGGTTCTTCTCCGAGGGGATCGGTCGGGTGCGAGGTGCGATCTCGGCGCTGATCCGGCCCGCCACCGCACCCGTCGCTGAGGTGCGCGCGGCGACGACGGACGACCTGCTCGACGTCGCCCGACTCCAGGCCGCGGAAGCCGCTCGCAAGACCGCGACCGCGTGGTCGACCGATCCGATGATGGCGCCGGTGACGTCCGAGCACGCCGAGCTGTGGCTCCCCTCCCCTGCCTTCGACGACCGGCTTCGGCAAGGCCTCGATGAGTGGATCGACGGGATCGCGGTCGAGATCCAGACACAAGGCCAGCCGAAGCGCCTCCTCGCCCGCGGCGCATCGCTCGGCATCAACGTTCTCGGCACGTCGGTGATGCTCGCGACGTTCCTGCACACGGGCGGTCTGACGGGCGCGGAGGTCGGCGTCGCGGCGGCGACGGCCTTCGTCAACCAGAAGCTGCTCTCGGCATTGTTCGGCGAGGCGGCGATGGTCGAGTTGATCCAGCACGCCCGGCAGCGGCTCCAGGACGTCCTCGCGACGGCGTTCGCTGCGGAACGAGCGCGTTTCGACGAGCACCTGCCGGCGACCGCCGAGCTGCCCGAGCTGGCCGCCGAGTTGCGATCCGCCAGCCGGGAGATCCGCGCGCTGCCGGCCGTGACCACGTGACGACAACGACTCCTGGCGAGGTCGAGCCGGTCACGGCGGCTCGGGCGTCCCCGCCCGGCGTGTCGACGGATCCTTTGTCGCGATGCCTCGCGGCGGCCGTCGACGCAGCCGATGCCGGCGACGTCCTGGGCCTCGACAGTCAGCCGCTCCGGACCGCGCAGGATGCCGGGGTCCGCCGCGTGGGGTTCCCAGGCGACGCCTATGTGCTCGCGCTCGTCGGAGGCACGGGTGTCGGCAAGTCCAGCCTCCTGAACGCGCTCGCGGGCGGTGTCGTCAGCACGGCCTCGGCCCGCCGGCCGACCACGTCCGAGCCGGTCGCGTGGATCCCGCGCGCAGAAAAGGCGGCGCTCGGACCGCTGCTCGACTGGCTGGGCGTCGACGACGTCCGCGAGCACGAATCGGTCGATGTCGGGCCGGTGGCGATCCTCGATCTCCCGGACGTCGACTCGATCGCCGTGGAGCATCGAGCACGCGTGGAGACGCTGCTGCCGCTCGTGGACGCGGTCGCGTGGGTCACGGACCCCGAGAAGTACGCCGACGCGGTCCTCCACGACGACTTCCTCCGGTCGTGGTTGCCGCGGCTCGGCCGCCAGATCGTGCTCGTCAACAAATCGGACCGGATGTCGGCCGACGACGCCCGGCGCGTCCAGCGCGACCTCGAGGCCGATCTCGCTTCCAAGACGAGCGAGGGATCACGAGTGACCGTGCTTCTGACGAGTGCGCTATCGGAACCGGGCACGGAGGACCTTCGCGGCTGGCTGGCGGCAGGCGCGGACGCGAAGCGCGTCGTTCGTGGCCGGATCGCCGCGTCGGTGCTCGCAGCGGGAAGGGCACTTGCCGCGGCCTCGGGCCAACTCGGTGGGGCCACCGTCGCGCCGCTGCTCGACGAGGCCGCGCGCGATGCGGCCGTCGGTTCGGCCACGTCCGCGGTGCTCCGCGTCGTCGATCTTCCCGCGCTGGAACGGCAGGCTGTCGCGGCGACGCGTGCCTCGGCACGGTCGCGTGGTGCAGGACCACTCGGGCGCGTGACGTCGTTCGTCTACCGCACATCAGGCCGCGAGACGGCCGTCGCCGACCCGAACCGGTTCCTCCTCCGCTGGCGCGAGCGCGGCGGGCTCGGCCCGGCGGTCGAGTCCATTCGCGAGGCGCTGTCCGCGCCGATCCGCGACGCGCCGCCGGCGATCCGGCCCGCGATCGCGGCCACGCTCGACCCGAGCGACGTTCGGCGGGGCCTCGAACGTTCCGTCGATCGCGCGATCGGTGGAGTCGGGACCTTCCAGCCACCGGTCAGCCGGTGGTGGACCTTGTTCGGCGTCCTCCAGACCATCGCGACGGCTGCGATCGTCCTGTCCGCTGCCTGGGTCGTCCTGTGGATCCTCGCCCGACCGGTGACAGGTTCGGTGGACGTTCCGGTGCTCGGGCCTATCCCGTCCCCCTTCGTCGCGCTCGTCGTGTCGCTGCTCGCTGGATATGTCATCGCCCGGCTGCTCGGCGCGCACGCCGGCTGGCTCGGGTCGCGCTGGTCCGGACGGGTTCGCGACCGGGTCGCGGCTTCGGTCCAGCGGGAGGTCCGCGAGAGCGCGTTTCGGCCGGTGGATCAGCTCGACGATGCCCGGCGACGGTTGAGTGGTGCGGTGTCCGTGATCGAGCGGGACTGCGGAGCCCGCTGATCCGACCTCAGGATGCGGAGGAGCCCGCGGCGTCGGGGAGGCTTCGCTCGAGCTCGGTCCGCGTCCCGTCGTCCGGAGTCTCGATGGCAGCCGGGTCGAGCGCGACGGGAGTCTCGCGGGCCTGGAGGCGGTTGAGGACGATCTCGACCGATGCTGCGATCGGCACGGCCAGGAACGCGCCGATCAGGCCGCCGACCGCTGAGCCGACGAGGAGCGACAGCAGCACCAGAAGCGGCGAGATCCCGATCGAATTGCGCATGACGAGCGGGACGAGGACGCTGCCTTCGATCAACTGGATGACGACGTAGACGCCGGCCACGACGAGGGCCAGCTGCGGCGAGACCGTCGCCGCGACAAGGATCGCCGGAATCGCGCCGAGAAGCGGTCCCACGATCGGGATGGCCTCGGTGAGGGCCGCGATCAGCCCGAGCAGGACTGCGCCCGGGAGACCCAGCAGGGTGTACGCGATGCCCGTCGCGACACCCATCGCGGCCATCAGCGTCAACTGGCCACGGACCCAGAGACCGAGGCGCGATTCGATCTCGTTCCAGGCGTCGCGCATCCCGGCCCGCCGCTCAAGCGGCGCGAACGCGAGCAGGTAGCGCTGGAGCCGAGCGTGCTCGACGAGCCAGAAGAAGACGAGTGTCAGCAGCGTCGCAATGGTCATGGCGGCCTCTGCAGCGGCGGTCCCGACCTCGAGAACCGTGTCGGACCCGGGGTTGCCGCTCGGGATGACGGCTTTCGAGACCGAATCGAGGAGCTCGGTGATCGATCGCGACAAGATCTTCGGTTCCAGCGTGCCCGCCCACGCCTTGGTCGACTCGACCAGCGCCGGCAGCTTCGCGACGATCTGTTGTCCCTGCCCGATGGCCGCCGGGACGACCAGGAACGCGAGCCCGAGCACGGTCACGAAGAAACCGACGTAGACGAGGAGGATCGTCCCTCCGCGACCGACCGGCATCCGTTCGCGGATCGCGCCGACCATCGGTTCGAGCGCCGATGCGAGCAGGACCGCGACGAAGGTGAGGATCAGGACCTTGCCGGCAGCGGCGCCGAGCGCCAGGAGTCCGATGACGATCGCGACGCCCAGCGCGAATCCGAAGCCGCGCATCAGCCACGACATGATGTCGGGGCGTGCTGCGGCGGGGTCTTCCGCGGACTGGGGGTCAGCAGCCATCGTGCGGATGCTCCCGGAACGTCCCTGACAGACGGACCGGCTCGTGGACCGTTCGCGTTGCAGCCTCATGGCGGTCGATTACGATCGGGCCCTCATGACGCGCTCCGAGGCCACGACACCGACTGCTCGCGCCGTGCGGCGGGCCACGCCGGACTCGTCGACGATGCCAGTGACCGAGCGGATCCTCGGCGCCCTGCCGGGTCCGCGCTGGTTCTGGGTCGCTGCATGGGCCTCGGTCGCCTTGCTTCGCATCGGCGCGCTCGTGGCCGTTCTGAACGTCACCGACCCGAATGGCGCTGGTCAGGCGTCGGTCGGCTCCGCACTCGGGCAGACGGTGTTCGCGTTCCTCGTGCTCGCGACGCTCGTCGGCGCGCCCGTCCTGGTCAGGCGCGTCAGCGAGCTGTCCCCGACCCTCGAGGCGATCGCGCCATCGGAGCCGTCCGCACATTGGTTCGCGCGGATCACGAACGTGGTCGGGCCGATCGTGCTTGTCGTGTTGGCCGTCGCCGCATCGCTGCCGAGCACGATCGGCGACTTCGGCGTGGCCGTCGCGCTGGTTGACGTCGTCCTGCTGAGCATCGTGCTCCTGCCGATCATGACATTCGTCTGGGCGTACGGGAGCATGCTGCTCGGGTTCGATCGACTCGGGCGGGCGGCCCTCCAGCTCGACGATTTTCCTCAGGACCGCGCGTTGGGGCTCGGGCCGCTCGGGTCGGTGGCGATGACGGGATTCTCGGTCCTCATCCTCGCAGCGGCGCCGGTGCTCATCTTCGCCGGCAGTGATGTCACGACGGTGGCGACGAGCGTCACCATCCTCGCTGTGATGGTCGTGCTCTTCGTGTTGTCGATGGTCCGGCTCCACGGCCAGCTGCGGGTGGCCAAGGGTGGCTACGTCTCGATGACGCGCCGTCTCGTGGCCGAGGCCTACGGCCCGGTTCGCGTCACGACCGACCTTGCGACGCTCCAGGCGAACAAGCCGGCGCTCGACGCCGCACTCGCCCTGTCGGACCGCGCCGAGAAGATCCTCGAGTGGCCGATCGACGAGCGGATGGTCGCCTGGATCACGGTCGTCGTCACCGGAGTCGCCACAGGCCTCGTGGTCCGACTGATCGTGCAGGCGATCGGCGCCTGATGGCGGGTTCGACGGCTAACTCGCCCTGTCGCGCTTGAGCTTGCGCCAGCCGCCCGCTCGATTGTTCGCGATGATCTGCTTCACGTAGGCCGTGAAGGCGGCGGCGTCCAGGTGCTCGCCTTGATGGACGGCGATCATCCGACCGGTCTCGTTGTCGTGGCCGCCCGTGACGATGCCTGCGGGGTCGGGGACGATGCCGCCGTCGTACAGGAAGACCGTCACGTGGTCCTTGGCTGACAGCAGCGCGACGACGTTCCCCTGGAGGACGAAGTACGGCTGGACCGTCCGCTTGATCGTCTCCTCGACCTCGGGATCGGCCGCGTGGACGAGATCACGGACCTGCTCGCAGATGACCTGCTGCCAACCGGGCAGCCGGGCGATGTAGTCGTCCACGCGCGGGTCCCTGACGTCGCTCACTGGAACTCCCCTTTCAAGCCCAGGGCAAGCTCGATGAACGTCAGCACGTCGGCGCGCTCGTCGATGAGCTTGTGGACGGGCTTGCCCATGCCGTGACCGGCATCGGTGTCGATCCTGATGAGGACGGGCGCGTCGCCCGCCTGCGCGGCCTGGAGCGCCGCCGCGAACTTGAACGAGTGGCCGGGCACGACGCGATCGTCGTGGTCGCCGGTGGTCACGAGGGTTGCCGGATAGTCGGTCCGGGGATGGACGTTGTGGAGGGGCGAGTATGCCCGCAGCGTCGCGAATCCCTCGGGGTCGTCGGCCGATCCGTAGTCGCTCGTCCAGCCCCAGCCGATCGTGAACTTGTCGAACCGGAGCATGTCCAGAACGCCGACCTCCGCGACG
>JBJMNA010000131.1:0-6613 GCA_045804485.1 Chloroflexota bacterium | reverse complement strand
GCGCGTCGGTCGCGAACGCCCAGGCGGGTCCCTCGATCGCGCTCGACGGAGCGGCGACCGGCGTCACGGAGCGGGGGTGCCCGATGCGAGCGTCAGCGCGACACCGATGATGAAGCCGCCGAACATGAGGGCCGCGACCATCGCGAGGAGGAGCTTCCCGTAGCGGCGTTCCTCGTCGAGGCCGGGTCCCGGGTCGGGATCCGTGCCGCCGGCGATGTACGGCTGGTCGAGACCCTTTGCGCGCGCGATCTGCGCCCGCGCGGAGTCGTATTCGGCCGGGTCGGGCGGCAGGCGGCTCATGCCGACATGATGCCCTTGAACAGCGGACCGCGCATCGTGAGGCTATCGGGCAACGGGCGGTAGCCGGCCCGGGCATTGACCGCGCGCATCGCGGCATTGTCCGTGTCGTTGCCGGCCTCGAGGACCTCGATGCCGTCGGCGATCGCCCAGCGGATCGTCGCCCGCTTGAGCGCGCCGGCGATCCCGCGGCCGCGGTGGTCGCGGGCGACGGCGGTCATGTCGTGCCATGCCGTCGGGCGCGGCGCACCCGCGATCCGGATGAGGCTCGCGTAGCCCACGACGCGGCCGGTGTCGACGCTCTGGGCGACGATGAAGCCCTCGTGCGGGATGCCCGGCCGGTCGATCTCGCGAGCCCGGAACTCGGCAGGGTCGCCGGTCGCGATCGGCGTGTCACCACCCGGGATGTCGGCGAAGGCCTCGACCGCGACGCCGTAGACGCCATCCGCGAGGTCCGGGCGCTCGGCGAGGGTCGTCAGCACGATCCCGTCCGGAACGTTGACATCGGGCGGCGTGGCGCCGTCGAGCTCGAGACTGACGGTCTTGCTCCGTTCGTACTCGGAAAAGCCGCGGTGGAGGAGAAAGGCGATGCCCTCGGGCCGCGCGTCGCTGGCCGGCAGGTGCAGGACGTGCTTGCCGCGGTCGCGCGCTCGGTCCGAGATGGCGATCAGCAGCGCCGTGCCGACACCCCGGTGTCGGGCACCGGGGAGGACCGTGGCCGTCGCCCAGAACGCTTCGAACTCCGGCGGATGCACGTACATCCGGCCGACGGTCGCGACGCCGATCGGCACGCCTTCGACTTCGGCGATGAAGCGCGATGTGCCCGGGTACGTCGCGTTCGACCAGCGCAGGTTCTCGATCGAGTCGGGATCGTCCGGCGTGGTCTGATTGACGATCCGGACGACTGTCTCGAGGTCCTCGTCGGCCTCGGTCGCCTCGCGGATCGCGAACGTCATCGCCCGCCGAGGTTGGCCGTCATGCGATCCCCGGTCGTCACCGCGCCCTGCGATGCCGAGCCGACGAGGGCCGCGTACTTCGCCATCACGCCGGTGCGGTAGCGTGCCGCTGGCGGCGACCACCGTTCGAATCGCCGTGCGACCTCGTCCGCCGGCACGTCGAGATCGAGCGCGGAACGATCCACGTCGATGACGACGGTGTCGCCCTCCTCGACGACCGCGATCGGCCCACCGAGCGCGGCTTCCGGCGCGACGTGGCCGATCATCAACCCGTGGGTTCCGCCCGAGAAGCGGCCGTCGGTCAGGAGTGCCACGGAATCGCCGAGACCCTCGCCGACGAGTGCCGCCGTCACGGACAGCATCTCCTGCATCCCTGGACCGCCGACCGGGCCCTCGTAGCGGATCACGACGACGTCGCCGGGATTGATCGCCTGCGCTCGAACGGCGTCGTAGCAGGCGGCCTCCGAGTCGAAGACGCGCGCGGGGCCGGAGTGCTGGCGGCGCTCGTGTCCGGCGAGCTTGACGACGCACCCTTCCGGTGCGAGCGTGCCGTGGAGGATCGCGAGCCCGCCGTTGGGCTTGAGCGGGGTGTCGATCGCGTGGACGACCTGTTGTCCCGGCGTCTCGGTGACGGCCGCCGCGATCTGGGCGATCGTCCGCCCGTCGACCGTCGGTTCGTCGCCGTGGAGCAGGCCCGGGGTCTTCAGGAGCTCGCGCATGACGAGCGCGACGCCGCCTGCCTCGTACATGTCGAGCGCGGTGTAGCGGCCACCCGGCCGCATGTCACCGATCAGCGGCGTCCGGTCCGCGATCGCACCGAACTCGTCGATGTCGAGCGGGATGCCGAATTCGTGGGCGATCGCGAGAAGATGGAGGACGCCGTTGGTCGACCCGCCCGTCGCGGCGACCGAGGCGATCCCGTTCTCGAGCGCGTTGCGGGTGACGATCTGCGACGGACGGACGTCACCACGGACCAGATCCATGATCAGCTCGCCGGTCCGGTAGGCGGCGGCCGTCTTGTCGGGGTCGTCGGCCGGGATGCCGTTGAGGCCGGCCGGTGACAGGCCCATGAACTCCATGACGGTGCTCATCGTGTTCGCGGTGTACTGGCCGCCGCAGGCACCCGGCCCGGGGCAGGCGGCGTTCTCGATCTCGGTCAGCTCGTCGAGCGTGATCTTGCCGGCTCGATACGCGCCGATCGCCTCGTAGACGCCAACGACGGTGAGGTTCCGCTGTCCCTTGTAGACGCCTGGGTTGATGGTGCCGCCGTAAAGGACGATCCCGGGGACATCGAGACGCCCGAGCGCCATGGCGGCGCCGGGTGCCGTCTTGTCGCAGGCGACGATGCACACGACGCCGTCCATCATCTGGCCGCGCACGACGAGCTCGATCGAGTCGGCGACGACCTCGCGACTGACGAGCGACGTCTTCATCCCTTCGGTACCCATCGTCACGCCGTCGCTGATCGCGATCGTGTTGAACTCCATCGGCGTGCCGCCAGCGGCCCGGATGCCGGCCTTGGCTGCGACCGCCAGGTCTCGCTGGTTGATGTTGCACGGCATCGTCTCGATCCAGGTCGTCGCGACACCGATGATCGGCTTCGCGAGATCCTCATCGGTGAACCCGATCGCCTTGAGCATCGCCCGCGCACCGGCCCGGTCTGGGCCGTCCGTGATCGCCGCCGAGTGGCGCTTGGCGGGGTCGGAGGCAGGCTGCGCGTCGGACATCTCGGTCTCCTGGCGGTCGATGGTCGTGCCGCCTAACCCTACACGGCGTCGAGCGCGGTCAGAGGACCGGCCGCGGCCGTCTGCGGCGGACCGCCGTCATCGCTCGGCGACGCAGTCCCCGGTCTCGACGGCTCTCGTGGCGCCGAGCGCCGGCTTGACGTGGTCAGCGACCTCGGACGCGGCGAGGGCGTACCCAACCTCCGGGTCCGTCCGTGCCTCGG
The DNA here is from genome assembly GCA_045804485.1 of Chloroflexota bacterium. Taxonomy (GTDB): domain Bacteria; phylum Chloroflexota; class Limnocylindria; order Limnocylindrales; family CSP1-4; genus SPCO01. The sequence continues at coordinate 3,412 of JBJMNA010000131.1, read as the reverse complement.
CGAAGACGACGCCACCGACGGTCCCGTCCTCGAGGACGAGCGGACCTCCGCTGTCTCCCCGATCGACCTCCGCGCGGAGCTCCAGGATCTCGCGGCGCACGCGGTCGCGCCCATAGATGTCGTGGCCCGTCGCGGGGTATCGGCTGGAGACCGCCGCCGGCAGGATCTTCAGCCGGCCACCGCCAGGAAAGCCGAGGGTCGCTCCGAGCGACCCTCGCTCGGCGTCGTGCCGGGCGAACGCGAGTGGCGGGGCGTCAAGGTCCCTGACCCAGAGGAGCGCGATATCGAACGCGGGGTCGACCAGCACCGGCGTCGCATCGTGCACGTCACCGCGCGTGCTGCTCACACGGATCCCGCGAGCGCCGGCGCCCGCGACGACGTGCGCGTTCGTGACGATGTACTCGCGCGCGATCGCGAACCCTGTCCCGACCGAGGAGAGGCCGCAGCTGGCTGCGGTCACCTTGAACGTACTCGCTTCTGCCGCGTCAGCGATGGCGCGGGCGGCCGGATCGCTCGGCTGGTCGACCGGCGGCGCAGGGAGCGGCTCGAAGCCGACGAAGACGTCGGGCAGGCCGGTCGTGTCCAGCCAGCCGCCGAGGCCGATCGCCACCTCGGTCGGCGGCGGCAGGATCCCGGCCATCGCGCGGACGGCCGTCGAGCCGCCGGCTGTCTCCGCCAGCCGGGGTACCGGCCCTTCAACGAGGAGGCTGCCCGCGAGCCAGATGATGAGCAGGACCTGGACGACACCGAGACCGGCCCCGGCCGTGCGATCGGCGGTGCCGAGGAGGCCGGTCCCGAGCCGGGCCGCTGCGGTCCGTCCGATCGCCGCACCGATGGATTCGCCGAGCGCGACGGCGCTGACGAGCCCGATGAGGACGACGAAGGGCCGGACCGCGGGGTCGAGGTCGGAGAGGATGTCCGCGAGATAGGGGAGCGCGAGGATCGCGACGACGCCGCCGCCGATCGCACCGAGGAGTCCGGTGACCTGCGGGATGGCTCCGGACCGCCAGCCGAGGATGAGCGCGACCACGATCAGGAGCAGCGTGAGGGCGTCGATCGCGTTCACGCGCCGATCGTCGCACAGGGCGCTCGGATGCGCCGTCGAGGGGTTCGGGAGGGCCGTTGCCGGGTCGGGATGCGGCCCGCTGAGTCGGCGCGAGAGCCTAGGACACCGCGACGCTGATCGGCGGGGCGCCGCCTGTCCCGTCGGTGATCGTGTACGTGCCGGGGGCCAGCTCGCCGAGGTCCACGATCGCGCGCTTGAACTGGGCGAGGTCGATGCAGACTGCGTCGCCCGGCCCGTGGCCTTCCCGGAGCGTCATCTCGAACGAGCCGGGGCCTCTCTTCACGAGGATCGAATCGAGCACGTTGCATGGCTCGACACCGCTGGCATACGCGATCGACACGACGACGTGCCGGCCCGTGACAGCCGCCGTCAATGTCTGCGCGGCGATCGGGTGGACGTCGAGCTGGCCCGGCTTCGGGATGACGATGGGGCCGTTGTTCGGGTCGAAGACGTGGACCTGACCAGGAGGCACGGCCGTGCTGACGGGCGACTCTGGGGGGAGGCTCGCACCAGGGTCGCCCGGGGACGTCGCTCCATCGCTCGCGGTCGCGGCGGCTCCCTGACTGGGGACGGGCGTCGTGGGCGCCGCGCCCCCGGCGGCGCTGCACGCGGCGAGGAGGAGGACGACGGCGAGGATCGGGAGGATGCCGCGACTGCCGGTCATGGCCGCGAGACGACCGAGGGGCGGCCGAGGTTCCCAAGCCGCCGGGCACGGCATCGACATCTGTCGGTGTCGAGCGACGGCATGCGTCGCTTTCGTCCGTCCAAGCGGCAGGCCATCGTCGGGATGCGTCGCGACCGACGCCTCGAACAGATCACCTGGAGACAGCCCGATGACCCGTCCGCCCGCCCACACCGCGACCCGACCGTTCCGCATGACCCGATCCGCCGCTGACGCGCATCGCGATCACGTGCCGACACCGTTCCTTGGCTGCCCGGTGTGCGCCCGCCGCGCCGCGCTCAAGCCGATCGAGATCCGCTGGATGTCTCCCCGGCTCAGCTGAGGGACCGCGAATCCGGCCGCCTGTCCCGCCTCCGTCAGCGCGCTCCCGCAAGCGTGTCGATGCGTGGCGGGTGGGCGGCCTCCCAGGCATCCATCTCGCCGCCTTTCGAGAGCAGATATCCGAGCTCGTCCGTGCCCGCCAGGATCATCCGCTTGGCGAATTGGTCGATGTCGAAGTCGATGGTCGTCCCGTCCGGGAGCAGGACGCCCTGCTCCGCCAGGTCGATCGTGAGCTGAGCATCGGGGTCCTCGGCGAGGAGCGCGAACAGCCGCTCGTGCGTGGCCCGGTCGACGACGATCGGCAGCACGCCGTTCTTCAGGCTGTTGTTCCGGAAGATGTCCGCGTATGAGGTGGACAGGATCGCCCGCACGCCCCAGGCGGTCAGGGCCCACGGAGCGTGTTCCCGCGAGGATCCGGCACCGAAGTTGTCCCCGACCAGCAGGATCCTGCGTCCGGCCATCTCGGGCCGGTCGAGGATGAACCGTGGTTCCTTGAGCGAACCGTCCTCCTCGAACCGCCAGTCACGGAAGAGCGCTTCGGCGAGACCCGCCTTGTCGGTGACCTTGAGGTACCGAGCCGGCACGATCTGATCGGTGTCGACGTTCTCCGCGGGCAGCGGCACGACCGCGCTGGTGAAGACGCTGAACGGCTCTGCCACGGTCCCTCAGCGGCCCCCGACGGCGGCGAGCGTCTCGATCCCAGGCAGGCGCCTGGGATCGGCGACCATCCCGGCGATGGCGCTCGCGGCTGCGGTCAGCGGCGAGGCGAGGAACGTCCGGCCGCCCTTGCCCTGGCGACCCTCGAAGTTGCGGTTGCTGGTGCTGACGGCGTATTGACCGGGCTGGAGCTGGTCGCCGTTCATCGCGATGCACATCGAGCAGCCGGCCTCGCGCCACTCGGCGCCGGCCGCCTTGAAGATGTCCGACAGACCTTCCGCCTCGGCCTCGCGCTTCACCTCGTCCGAGCCGGGCACGACCATGAGCCGCACGCCGTCGGCGACATGCCGGTCCTTCAGGACCCCGGCGGCCAGCCGGAGATCGCTGATCCGGCCGTTGGTGCAGCTGCCGACGAAGACGACGTCGACCTTCTGGCCGAGGATCGCCTGCCCCGGCTGGAGGTCCATGTACTCGAGCGCGCGCTCGAGCGCGCGCCGCTGGCCGGGGTCGGCCTGGTCGTCCGGGGAGGGCACTGAGCTCGTGATGGGGATCCCCATCCCGGGGTTCGTCCCGTAGGTGACCATGGGCTCGAGCGCGTTCGCGTCGATGGTGATGGTCTTGTCGTAGGTCGCCCCGTCATCGGTCGGCAGGGTCCGCCAGCCGGCGACCGCCTCGTCCCAGGCGGG
>JBJMNA010000130.1:0-5657 GCA_045804485.1 Chloroflexota bacterium | reverse complement strand
GCCTCCGGTTCCCGGCCGTCACGGCGCGCCGCGGCACGATGGCGGTCCAACGCCGCGAGTAATTCCGGGACTCCGACCCCGGTGGCGGCCGTGGTGATGAGCACCTCAGGACGCTTCGGTCTGGGGCGCGTGTCGCTCGGGTCACGTGGCGCGGACGCGACGAGCATCGCGCGGAGCTGGGCCGCGGTCCGCTGCGCGCCGGGCTTGTCGCCCTTGTTGACCACGACCAGGTCCGCCACCTCGAGCAGGCCAGCCTTGATCGCCTGGACCTCGTCACCCATCTCGGGCGCCTCGAGGACGACGGTGGTGTCCGCGGCGGCCGCGACCTCGACCTCGCTCTGGCCGGTCCCGACGGTCTCGATCAGGATCAGGTCGAACCCGGCGGCATCGAGCACCGCAGCCGCCGCGGTCGACGTCGAGGCCAGCCCGCCGGCGTGGCCACGTGACGCCATCGAGCGGATGAACACGTCCCCGTCGCCGGCGTAGGCCTGCATCCGCACGCGATCACCGAGCAGCGCGCCGCCGGTGATCGGGCTCGAGGGGTCGACGGCGATGACGGCGACCGGACGGCCCGCGGCACGCACCTCGGCGATCAGCGCTGCGACCAGGGTCGACTTCCCGGAGCCCGGTGGGCCGGTGATCCCGACGAGATGGGCGCTTCCGGCCGCCGGATACAGACGGCGCATCGCCGCCTCCGCGACCGAGGTCCGGTTCTCGACCGCGGTCAGCAGCCGGGCGAGCGCAAGCCGATCGCCTGCGACGGCCGCATCGGCGAGCGCCGCGGCCCGGCCGGCGGCATCACGCTCCACGGTCAGTCGCGCGGTCGCGCGTTCGCCCGCAGGTAGTCGGCGACCTGGACGATGGTCGTGCCAGGCCCGAAGATCTCGGCCACGCCCGCCTCGCGGAGTGCGGGGACGTCGTCGTCGGGGATGATCCCGCCCACCGTCACGAGGACGTCGCCCATCCCCCGTTCCGTGAGGAGCCGGGTGACCCGCGGCACGAGAGTCATGTGCGCTCCGGACAGGATCGACAGGCCGACGACGTCGACGTCCTCCTGCAGCGCGGCCGTCGCGATCATCTCGGGCGTCTGTCGCAGACCCGTGTAGACGACCTCGAAGCCCTCGTCGCGGAGACCGCGCGCGAGCACCTTCGCGCCCCGATCGTGGCCGTCGAGCCCGGGCTTCGCGATGAGCACCTTGATCGGCCGGTCGGTCATGGCCGCATCATAGCCACATGGACGACCCGCTCTCCCCGCTCGCGAGGAAGCTCAAGCTCAAGCCAGGGATGCGCGCCGCGGTCATCGGCGCACCGCCCGACTACGTGGCCAAGCTCGGTGTCCCGGGAGACACCGCGATCGGCACGACGCTCGACGGCCCCCTCGACTGGATCCAGGTGTTCGTGCGGACGACCGCCGACCTTGCCGCGATCGCCGGACCGCTGACGGCCGCACTCGCACCCGATGGCCGCGCCTGGGTCTGCTACCCGAAGGGCTCGTCGAAGATGCAGACCGATCTCACCCGCGACAAGGGCTGGGAGCCGCTCGAGGCCGGCCAGCTCATGTGGCTGTCGCTCGTATCGGTCGACGAGATCTGGTCCGCCTTCGGTCTACGGCCGTACAGGCGGGGCGAGGCGCGCCAGACATTCCGCTGACGCGCCCCCGACGGCGCTGGGCTACGCGTTCGCCCGGTTGAATGTCCGTGCCGCGATCCAGACCGAGATCACGGCCATGACCGCCGTGATGCCCACGCCGATCGCGATCTCCGGGTCGCCCCACTGGCCGTTGAACAGGGCCCGTGCGGCGTCCACCGTGTGGGTGAACGGGTTGAGCGAGCTCAGGATCTGAAGCCAGTCCGGCGCGAGCGCCATCGGAAGCAGGATGCCCGAGAGCAGGAGCAGCGGCATCGCGATCCCCTGCACGAGCGGCGCGAACGCGTCCTCGCTCTTGAGGATGAGCGCCGCCGCGTACGACAGCGGCGCCACCGCGAGCCCGATCAGGACGAGCAGGGCCAGCACCACGGCGATGCCGGGGAGATCCACCTCGAGGCCGAGGGGGATCGCAAGGACGATCAACAGGATCGCCTGGAACATCAGGATGACGACGTCACGAAGCGACCGGCCGAGGAGCATCGCGCCTCGGCTCATCGGAGTGACACGCATCCGCTCGATCACGCCGCTGCGCAATTCGGCGATGAGGCCGAAGCCGACGAACGCGGTCCCGAAGATCGCGATCTGGATGAGCAGCCCCGGAACGAACCAGTTGAACGCATTCGTGCCGGCCCCCGCCGCCTGTGTCGCGCCCTCGAGGAGCGGCCCGAACAGGAACAGGTAGAGCAGCGGCAGCATCATCCCGAACATGATCCAGGTCGGTTGCCGGATGGTCAGCCAGAGTGACCGATGGAAGATGAGCCAGGTGTCCCTGACGAGCTGCACGGTGGGGTTCCTTGGTGTGGTCGTGGGCGTGGTGGCGCTGAGAGCGGTTGCGGTCATGCTGCTGGCTCCTCTCGAAGGGAACGGCCGGTCTGGCGAAGGAAGACGTCGTCGAGGCTCGGCCGGGCGAGCGTCAACGTGCGCGCGCGAAGGTCGGCTCCGTCGAGGAGCCGGATGAGCTGCGGGACGGCGCTGTCGCCCTGGTCGACGTAGAGGCGGATCAGGTCGTCCTCCACCGTTGCCTCGCGGACGAACGGCTCGGCGCGGACGAGATCGAGGACGCGCTCGTGCTCGCCGTCGATACCGAGCGTGATCACGTCGCCGGCGACCTGTCGCTTGAGCTCATCGCCCGTGCCCTCGGCGACGATCGTCCCGTGGTCGATGATCGCGAGGCGGTCGGCCAGTGCGTCGGCCTCCTCGAGGTAATGCGTCGTCAGGAAGACGGTCGTCCCGAGCTCGCGGAGATTGCGGATCTCGTCCCACATGCGGGCGCGGGCCTGCGGGTCCAACCCCGTCGTCGGCTCATCGAGGAACAGGACCCGCGGGCGATGCACGATCCCAAGGCCCACATCGAGCCGGCGACGCATCCCACCGGAGTACGTCCCTGTCGGCCGGTCCGCCGCGGCCGTCAGATCGAGTGCCTCGAGAACCTCGGCGGCGCGCCGCTGTGCCGCGGTCTTGTCGAGGCCGTACAGCCGGCCCTGGATGACGAGCTCGCCGCGGCCGGTCTCGGCGGGATCCGTCGACCCGCCCTGCGGGACGTAGCCGATCCGACGCCGAACCTCCTGCGGGTCGCGGGCGAGATCGACACCCGCGACCATCGCCTGGCCGCTTGTCGGCTTGAGCAGAGTCGCGAGCATCCGGAGCGTCGTCGTCTTCCCCGCTCCGTTGGGACCGAGGAAACCGAAGATCTCGCCGCTGCCGACGGTGAGGTCCACGCCGCGGACCGCTTCTACCGTGGACTTGCGCGACGTGAACGTCCTCCGGAGGTCGTGCGTCTCGATCATCGGGCCGCTGGTCGGCCGTGGCAGCGCCATCGCTGTCTCCTTCGTGGCGTATGCTGGGTCGCGACTGGCAGTTGCGCCGTTCAGCATCTTCGTGCAATATCTGCACCGAGCAGATAGTGACCCGCAACGAGGAAGATGTCAACCATGGATCGCACGCAAATCGACTCCGTCATCCGCTCCCTTCGCCGGGTGAATCTCCAGGGCTCCTTCTTCGGACAGACCGTTGCCATCCGGTTCGGGCTGTCGGAGTCGGACGTCGAAGCGCTCGAGCTCCTGCTCGATACCGGCGCCGCGACGGCCGGCCGTCTGTCAGAGCTGATGGGCCTCAGCACCGGCGCGGTCACGCGCGTCATCGACCGACTCGAGCAGGCCGGTTATGTCCGACGTGTCCCCGACTCCAGCGACCGCCGGCGCGTCGTCGTCGAGCTCGTGCCCGAGAAGATGGAAGCGATGGAGGCGACGATGGCCAAGTTCGGCGACAAGAGCGCGGCCGAGATGAAGCGCTACTCGGACGACGAGCTCACCGTCATCAACGACTTCCTCACCCGGATGGCCGCCGTCACGCGGGACGAGGCGAATGCGCTTCGCGACGCCCGCGATGAGGAGGGGTCGGCGTCGTCCGAGTACGCGGCGCCGATCGGCGGCCTGGGGCGCGCCCGGATGCTGTTCCGGTCGGGCGCAAACGAGCTCCTCGTCCGCGGGTCATCCGATTTCGAGGACCTGTACAGGGCCAAGTTCGACGGTCCCGTTCCGCAAGTGAGGTTGCGCGACGGGATCGTCACGATCCAGTACAAGGGCCGGCTGCAGTGGGACTGGCGTCAGCGGCGCGCAGACGTGGCACTCAACGCCAGCGTCCCGTGGGACGTCGAGGTCGTCGGCGGGGCAAACAAGCTCCAGGGCAAGCTCGGCGGGGTCGACCTGCGCTCGTTCGAGATGACCGGCGGTGTCGACCAGCTTCGGCTGACCCTCGGTCGACCGACCGGCGTGGTCCCGATCCGTGTCGTCGGTGGGGCGAATCATGCGCGGGTCGAGCGCCCGGCCGGTGCGCACGTGCAATTGAAGCTGTCGGGCGGGACGGCCGGCGTCGAGTTCGATGGCCAGAAGCTTGGAGCGACCGGAGGACCGTCGCTCCTTGAGTCGAGCGGTGCCGGTCAGTCGCCGGACCGATACGCGATCGAGGTGATCGGCGGCGTCAACCGGATCTCGGTGGTCGAGGTCGCCGGCTGACGATCAGCGCTGCGTTCCGCCCGTCAGCGAGATCGTCTCGCCGGTGACGTAGGTGTTCGCCGCCGACCCGAGCCAGACGACGAGCGACGCGAGATCGTCTGGTGTCGCGATGCGGCGCAACGGGATCGTCTTCGCCTCCTCGGCGGCCTTGTCGGCAGGGATCGAGGGGACGCCGTCCTTCTCGGTCAGGATCTTGGTCGGCGCCACGGCGTTGACGAGGATGCCCGACGGGCCGAGCTCCTTGGCAAGCGATGCCGACAGCCCGACGATCGCCGCCTTCGCCGCGGCATAGTGCGCCGACCGGGCGACACCCGACAGTCCGGACCGCGCGGCGATCGTGACGATCCGGCCCCAGCCGGCCGCCTGCATCCCGGGCACGACCGCGCGACAGGCACGGAACGTCGCCCCCAGCGCGTCCTCGACCGTCGCGTTCCACGCCTCGTCGGTGAGCTCGGTGAACCGGCCCGAGGCGTAACCCGAGGTCGCGGTCACGAGGACGCCGACCGCGCCGAGCTCGGCTTCGATCCGTTCGACCATCGCGGTCGCCTCGGCGGTCGAGCGCAGGTCGGCGGCGACGGCGATCGCCCGGCCACCCGCAGAGACGATGCCGGCGGCGGCCTCCTCGGCTCGTGCCGCGCTCGACGACCCGGCGCGGTGATGCAATGCGACGAACGCACCTTCCGCGGCGAACGCGCGACCCAGCGTCGGGCCGCTCCCGCCGCCGCCCCCGGTGATGAGCACGACCCGGCCGGCCAGCCCGAGATCCACGCCTACGCCTCCGGGGCGTGCCGGGCGATGTGGGCGAAGAACTCGGCTCGCGTCCGGTCCTTGGTCCGGAAGAGGCCGAGGACATGCGAGGTCGTCATGACGGTGCCAGGCTTCCGGACGCCGCGCATCACAGCACACAGGTGGGTCGCCTCCATGACGACGCCGACGCCCTGAGGCTCGAGCCGTTCCTGGAGGAAGTCGGCGATCTGCTGGGTCAGGCGCTCCTGG
>JBJMNA010000129.1:0-3977 GCA_045804485.1 Chloroflexota bacterium | reverse complement strand
CCAGGAAGGGACCGCCTGAGGCGGTGAGGATCAGGCTGGCGACCGTTGCCATCGATTCGCCGACGAGGCACTGCCAGATCGCCGAATGCTCCGAGTCGATCGGGCGAAGCCATGCGAGAGCGCTCGCGTACGCGTCGCCGGCGTCGCGAGCGCCTGCCCGCGCAGCAAGCGTGCGAGCCAGTGGCATGACCAGGTGTCCGCCGGCGACGAGCGTCTCCTTGTTCGCGGTCGCGACGACCTTGCCGGCGCGGAGGGCGGCGAGGACCGGCCGGAGGCTGACGACGCCACCGGTCGCGACGATCACGAGGTCCACGTCGTCGCGAGTCGCGAGGTCTTCCAGGGCGTCCGCGCCGCCGACACGCTCCGCGCCGGGGGGAAGCGCCAGGGATCGGACGGCGCCCTCGTCCGCCAGGGCGACAGCGGCGGGTCGGAACCGGGCCGCCTGTTCCGAGAGCAGCCCCGCATTGGATCCTGTCGCAAGCGCCGTGACGCGGAACGCGTCCGGGTGCGCGGCGAGGACGTCGGCCGTTTGACGTCCGATCGAGCCCGTCGAGCCCAGAAGAGCGACGCGCCGCGGGCGACCGGGCTCCCCTGCCCCGGTCACCTCAGCGAAGGAGCGCGATGACATAGAGCGTCACGACGGGCGCGGCGAACACGAACGAATCCACGCGGTCGAGCATCCCGCCGTGTCCCGGGATCAGCGTCCCGGAATCCTTGACACCGGCCGCTCGCTTGAGCACGGACTCGGCGAGATCGCCTGACTGCGCGGCCAGCGCGGTGAGCGGCCCGAGCAGGAGGGCGTGCAGCGGGTTCTGGCCGAGGCCCCACAACAGCACGCCGACGACGACGGTCGTCACGACGACGCCACCGATCAGTCCTTCGATCGTCTTCGCGGGCGAGATGTGGGTGAGGAAATGCGTTCGGCCGATGCTCTTACCGACGAGGTACGCCCCGGTGTCGTACGACCAGACGGCGAGGACGAGAAGCAGGACCCAGCCGCGCTCGCCACCGAGCGCGTGGAACGGCGCGCTATCCGGCACCGGCGGCGCCGCCTGCCCCAACCGGATGATGAAGGACAGCATCGAGACGTAGAGCGCACCGAAGACCGTCGCCATCCACGCCTGGAGACCGTCGTGCGGATCGATCCGCGTGAAGGATGCGACGGCGGCCAGGACGATCCCGATCGCGACGAGGAGGAGGCCGCTGCCCTCGAGGACGTTCGGGAAGGCCGCGTCGAGGACGACGAAGAACGCGAGGACCGTGCCGAGGATCGCGAAACCCTCGTGTCCGGCCGACCGCAGCAGCCGGAACGCCTCCATCGCAGCGAACACCGTGATGATCGCCACGGCCGCCGCGAGGACGACCCCGCCGAAGAAGAGGACGACGAGCAGGACCGGGACAAGGACGGCGGCAGTGATCGCCCGCTGGCGCATGGTCCTTCCCTCCTGGCCGGGTGTCGGTCAGCGGCCGAAACGGCGGTGACGGCTGGCGAACTCGAGCAGCGCCGCGTCGAACGCGTCCGGCCCGAAATCCGGCCAGAGGGTCTCACACCAATAGAACTCCGCGTAGGCCGACTGCCAGATGAGGAAGTTCGAAAGCCGCTGCTCCCCGCCGGTCCGGATCACGAGGTCCGGGTCGGGCAGGCCGGCCGTGTAGAGCACGGCGCTGATCGCGGCCTCATCGATGTCGCCAGGAGCGACGCCGCTCGTGGCGAGCGTCCGGAAGGCATCGACGAGCTCGGTCCGGCCGGCGTAGTTGAACGCGATGTTCAGCAGGAGCCGCTCGCCGTCGGCGGTCGCTCCGAGGGCGTCGGCGATGGACGCCCGTGTCTCCGGTGGGAGCTCATCCAGCCGGCCAAGCAGTCGGATCCGGACGCCCTGGGCGCGGAGCTCGTCCGTCTCGCTCCGGATCGCCGCCTCGAGGAGCCCGAAGAGGCCCGTCACCTCGTCGTCGGTCCTCGCCCAGTTCTCGCGGCTGAACGCGTAGAGGGTCATCACCGGGACGCCGCGGGTCACTGCGTGCCGGAGCAGCGCACGGATGGCCTCGACCCCGGCCGCGTGGCCGTCCAACTCTGGCAGGTCGCGCTGGCGTGCCCAGCGGCGATTGCCGTCCATGATGATCGCGACGTGTCGCGGGAGCTCGTCGGGCGCGACGAAGGGGGTCTCGGGCGTCTCCTCATGCGCCGCAGGCGGCGCGTCGGTCGGCCGGGCGAGCTGTGCTCGGGTCACTAGACCTCGAGGACCTCCTGTTCCTTGGCCGAGCCAAGACGGTCCACGTCCCCGATGTGCCGGTCGGTCGTGCGCTGGAGGGTCTCGAGCTGGCGATGCGCCTCGTCGGTCCCGACGGTGCCCTCGCGTTCCTCTTTCTTCAACCCATCCGCGGCGTCGCGCCGGAGGTTGCGGATCTCGACCTTGGCCTCTTCCATCCGCTTGTGGACGACCCGGACGAGGTCCTTGCGACGTTCCTCGGTGAGCGGCGGGATATTCAGCCGGACGACGGTCCCGTCCACGTTCGGCATCAGGCCGATGTCGCTCTTCGTGATCGCCTTCTCGATGGCACCGAGAACACCGCGGTCCCACGGCTGGATGACGATCTGGTGCGGCTCGGGGACGCTGATCCCGGCCAGCTGGTTGAGCGGTGTGGAGGTCCCGTAGTACTCGACGTGGATGCGCTCGACGAGCGCCGTCGACGCCCGCCCGGTGCGGATGCCGCCGAAGTCGCGCTCCATCGCCTCGACCGCCCTGGCCATCTTGTGGTCAGCGTCGGTGATGATCTCCGTGCTCATGTCCGTGCACCTCCGGCGTCGGCCGCGGCGCCCGTCGCGCCCGAGATCAGGGTCCCGACCGGCTCACCGGCGGCGACCCGCGTGATGTTGTCCGGTCGGTTGAGGTCGAAGACGACGATCGGCAGGTCGTTCTCCATGCACAAGCTCACCGCGGTCGCATCGAGCACCTTCAGCTGGTCTCGGAGCAGGTCCGCGTAGCCGAGCTGAGCGTACCGCCGGGCATCGCTGTGCGCCATCGGGTCTTTGTCATAGACGCCGTCGACCTTGGTGGCCTTCAGCAGGACCTCGGCGTTGATCTCGACGGCGCGAAGCGCTGCCGCGGTGTCGGTCGTGAAGTAGGGGTTGCCGGTTCCCGCCACGAACAGCGCGACGCGGCCCTTCTCGAGATGCCGGATCGCGCGGCGGCGGATGTACGGCTCGGCGACCTCGTTCATCGCGATGGCGGTCATCACCCGTGTCGGGACGCCGGCGCGCTCGAGAGCGTCCTGGAGCGCGAGGCCGTTCATGACCGTTGCCAGCATCCCGATGTAGTCGCCGGTCGCGCGGTCCATCCCCCGCGCGGATGCTGCGAGACCGCGGAAGATGTTGCCGCCACCGACGACGATGCCGATCTGGACGCCGAGGCCGTGGATCTCCGCGACCTGGCGAGCGATGAAGGTGCACACGGCAGGGTCCACGCCGTACTGGCGGTCGCCGAGGAGCGCCTCGCCAGACAGCTTGAGGAGGATCCGCCGATAGCGCAGCGAACCGGCGCCGGTCGTGGCGGCGGCGCCAGGGCCAGCGTCGCCGGAGGTCACATCTCCTCCCCGAGGGCGTATCGCGTGAACCGGCGGACGCGGATGTTCTCGCCGATCGTCGAGATCTTCTCGGTGATGAGCTCGCGGACGGTGCGGTCCTCGTCACGGAACGGCTGGTCGAGGAGGCACACCTGCGAGTACCACTTCTTCAGCTGACCCTCGACGATCTGGGGTCGGATGTTCTCGGGCTTCTTCTGGACCGACTCGTCGGCGAGCAGCTCGGCCTGCTTGGCGGCAAGGTCCTCGGGCGGGATCCGCTCGGCGTCGACGTAGATCGGCGCGAGTCCTGCCACCTGGACCGCGAGGTCGCGGACGAGCTTCTGGAACTCGTCCGTGCGGGCGACGAAGTCGGTCTCGCAGTTGACCTCGATCAGGACGCCGACGCGGCCACCGGT
>JBJMNA010000128.1:0-3079 GCA_045804485.1 Chloroflexota bacterium | reverse complement strand
TCTCGGTGGCGGTCGCCGGCAAGGGCCAGCACCAGGACACCGGCGCCAAGGCGGTCCATCTCGCCCCGAACACCCGGTCACGGATCGTGTCGAAGTCGGTGTCGAAGGACGGCGGCCGGGCGACCTACCGCGGCCAGCTCAAGGTCTCCCCGGGGGCCACCAATGTCGTGGCGAGCGTCCGCTGCGACGCCCTGATGATGGACGACATCAGCCGCAGCGATACCTACCCGTACATCGACATCGCCGAGGACGACACGACGATGACCCACGAGGCGACCGTGGGCAAGGTCAGCGCGGACCAGGTCTTCTATCTGATGAGTCGCGGCCTGACCGAGAACGAGGCGACCAACCTCATCGTCCAGGGCTTCCTGGAGGTCTTCACCAAGGAGCTCCCGATGGAGTACGCCATCGAGTTCAACCGGCTCGTCAAGCTCGAGATGGAGGGGTCGCTCGGATGACGGTCGCGTCACCGCGGCCGCGCCCTGCACGCCAGGGACTGACCGACTTCACGCTGCCGGTTCGGCGCGAGGACATCGACGAGGTCGCGTCGGCCGGCGGCGAGCCCGCCTGGCTTCGCGCGGACAGGTCGGCGGGGTTCGACGCCTTCGAGACGCTGCCCGCCGAGACGAACCTTCTGTACACCACCTACATCGACCTCCGCGGCGCCCAGCTCGGGTCGGCGGAGTTGATTCGGTCGCCCCGGACCCAGCGCGTGCCGATCACCCTGCCGGAGGGCGCCGACGGCCTCCTCGTGCTCACGGAGGGTGACCTCACGGGCGCCGTCCTGTCGACGGAGGCGATCGACGCCGGAGTCGTCCTCTCGACCATCGCGGACGTCCTCACAACCCGGCCGGACCGGATCCGCGAGCTGCTCGAGGGCGGCGAGACACTGCCGGCCGACGACAAGTTCGCTCAGCTGACCCGGGCGCTCTGGTCACAGGGAGTCATCCTCGATATCCCTGCGGGCGTTCGACTCGCTCGCCCGATCCACATCCGTTGGCAGGCGGGGGCCGCCGACCGCGCCCTCATCTCACGGACGATCGTCGCACTCGGCGAGGGCGCGGGGGCAAGCGTGCTCGAGGAGCTCGTCGCCTCGGACGGCGCGTCGGACGTGGGAGGCGGCCAGTCGTTCCTCGCCGGCACGCTCGAGGTCCATCTCGGCCCTGAGGCCAAGCTCGAGATCGCGAGTGTCCAGGAGCTCCCCGAGACGACGGTCACGTTCCAGCACCGGAACGCGATCATCGGCGACGGCGCATCGCTCCACTGGGCGCTCGCGCAGCTCGGATCGAGGCTCGTCCGGAGCCGCGTCGACAACCGGCTCGAGGGTGACCGGAGCTCCGTCGAGCAGGCGGAGATCGTCTTCGGCGATGGCGACCAGCTCTTCGACCTCACCTCGTACACGCGCCACCTCGGGCGTGACACGACCGGCAACCTCCTCTCGAAGGGTGCGCTCATGGATAAGGCGCGGTCGTACATGAAGGGGATGATCGTCATCGAGAAGACCGCGATCGGGACCGACAGCTATCTCGGCGAGTTCGGGATGAACCTGTCGAAGGCGGCTCGTTCGGTCGCCATCCCGTCGCTCGAGATCGACCAGCCGGACTGTCGGCGAGCTGCGCACTCGAGCTCAGTGGGACCGATCGACGAGACACAGCTGTTCTACCTCGAGAGCCGCGGCATCCCGCCGGACGAGGCTCGCAAGTTCATCGTCCTCGGCTTCCTCGAGCCGGTCGTCGCCCGTGTCCCGGTCGCTGACGCACGCGACCGCCTCCGCGCGCTGCTCGAGGCGAAATGGGACGTCGGCGCGGGCAAGGGGACCGTCGCCGCCGCGTGAGACGCATCGACCTCGTCGGCGTGGACGAGGTCCCGCCGGGGACCATGGTGATGGCGTTCGTCGACGGCACCGACCAGGTTCTCGTCGTCAATTCCGGTGGCCGCCTGCACGCGATGCAGGGCATCTGCACGCACGAGTATTTCGAGCTCGACAAGGGCTTCCTGACGGCGGGCACGATCACGTGCGCTCTTCATCTGTCGCGCTTCGATCTCGATAACGGCGAACCGCTCGACCCGCCGGCCGAAGTGCCGCTGGCTCTCTACGACGTCGTCGTGGATGGCGACCGGATCCTGATCGAGGTTCCGGACGGGCCGCTCGACGTCAACGACTGAGGCAGCGCCGGCTGGTACGACTGGCGGGTATCAGATGGCGCGTCCGCGGCGCTAGCCTCGGCTCACGATGCAACCCGTGGATTTCGTCGGCTTCGCGGCCGACTGCACGATCTCCGGCAAGGTCACCATGTTCGGTGAGCGCCTGACGGACTTCCTCAACGGCCAGGAGCGGTTCCGCATCCACCACGTCGAGTGCGAGAGTCTCGCCGACGGCCATCGTGTCGCCGTCGACAGCATCTCGGTCGAGCGGTCGGACCTGCTCGCCGTCATCGCCACCGGACCGCGGGGCTCCGAGAAGCAGCGCGTCCAGCTCCACACCAACCGCCTGCAGATGAGCGTCGGGCCGTACGTGATCCTCGGCCATCTCCACGTCAAGCCCGGGACCGACCCCGTCGCGAGCGTCCTCCAGCGCGACCCGATGATCCCGTTCACGAGCGCGACGGTCGCGTACGAGGTGGCGGGATCGATCGTCGCCCGCGACGTGTCGACGGTCATCGTCAACCGCCTGCTCGTCGACTGGATCTCGCCGACGAGCGAGACGGCCTCGCTCTTCCCCGACATGCCCGTCCGGTCGCCGTTCGCGTCCAGGCTCCACACGGACTACGGACGCAATACGGCGCCCTGAGCGTCAGCCGAGCAGCGTCCCGAGACCGAGCTCTTCCGCGCGACGGACGATGGCCGCTCCGAACACCACATCCGCCAACCCGACGCCGAGATGCGTCGTGACGACCCGCCCCTCGGGTGGTCGCGCGGTGCCGGCCAGGAGCGCCTCGCCGAGTGTCGCAGTCGGATCGGGGTAGTCGTCGAAGTTGCCGGCCTCACGGTTGGCGAGGAACTGGCCACGGTCGTCGACGAGGAAGAGCGCTGCTCCCCGGGCGACCGAGGCGGCGCAATAGGTGGAGATCGGAAGAGC
>JBJMNA010000127.1:0-11728 GCA_045804485.1 Chloroflexota bacterium | reverse complement strand
TGGCGTAGTAGAGGTTCCCCCCAGTGGTGTCGAGGGCATCAGTGACCAGATCGTCGTCGACGGCGGGCACGCCATACGCGATGCAGGTCGTGACGAACTGTTCGGGGGAGGAGTACTCCCGGACGATGTCGGCCTGCCAGTTGATGAACCGGGTGGTCTGCGCGGCCTGGAAGCGACGCCAGGCGACGTCGTACTGGGGCTGCGTGTTGCCATCGGGTGCCCAAAGATCGTCCCAGGTCGAGAGTCGGTGCGACCAGTAGACGAGGCCCCACTCACGGTTGAGGCTTTCTACGTCGCCGTAGCGATGACGCAGGTCGTCCACGAAGCGTTGGAAGACGCCGCGGTTGTGAAGGAGATGCAACCCGGGTTCGTTGTCGACTTGGAAGCCGACGACTGCGGGATGCCCCGCATAGCGACGAAGGATCTTGCGGATCACCCGGTCGGCATGGAAGAGGAAGGCCGGGTGCGTGAAATCGACTTCCTGCCGAGCCCCCCACGGGATCCGTTCGCCGGTGGATCGTTCGCCGGCGATTTCCGGATACAGCCGGGCCAACCACGGCGGCACGGCATACGTGGGCGTGCCAAGGATGACGGAGATGCCCCGTCGCGCGGCACCGTCGAGAACCGGCTCGAGCCAGTCCAGATCGAACTGGCCATTCTCCGGTTCCCAGGTCGACCAGACCGATTCACCGACTCGGATGACCGAGAAGTGCGCCTCCTGCATGAGATCGAGATCGATATCCAGCCGGTCATACGGTTGGTACTCGTGGTAGTAAGCCGCACCGAACAACACGCGGTCGGAACCGGCCGATATCGCGCCGCCTCCGTCGTCGTTGACTGCTCCGGTCACTCCTCGACGCTCGCAGCGGTGAACTCCGGGGTCTGCCTCGCTTCTGCGTTCGGACTCCCGCCATCGACAAAGGTCTCGAGCCGCTCCAGCGCCGACACCAGGTGAACACGCATCGCTTCCGCGGCGCCGTCGGGATCCTGCCGAGCGACCGCATCGACCACCGCCAGGTGCTCGTTCTTCGTCACGGAATGAAGGCGCGCGTGGTAGTAGAGCCGGAATGTGTGGAGGTGGCTGCGCAGTCGGGTCAGCATGTCGCTGATGATCTGGTTGCCGGCGAGGTCGGCGAGCATCGCGTGGAAGGTCGCGTCATAGACCATGTCCAACCGGTTCGCGGCAGCCGTGATCTCGGCGCCGGCTCCACCGGCCCGGGCAGCGCGGCGCAGCTCCGCGATCTCGTTCGGCTCCGCCTGGGCAGCGACCTTCGCCGCCAATGCGGGTTCCACGAGCAGCCGTAGCTCGATGAGCTCGCGCACCTGCTCGATCCCCATCAGGGGCGCCACGGTATAGCTGCGCCCTGGCTGCTTCACGATCAAACCGTCCGCCTCGACGCGTGCCAAGGCCTCGCGCACCGGCGTCGGCGACACGCCGAGCGTCCGGGCGAGCACTTCGATGTTGAGCCTCGCGCCGGGTTCGAACGCGTGGGTCATGAGCATGTCGGTGACGATCTCGTAGACCGAGCCGGGCAGCGGTTGCCGTTGGGCCAGGCGCTGTCCTGCGGCGGACTCACGGATCGCTTCGATCTGATACCGGTCCATCTCGGCCTTCGTGTGTCGAGTACTGGACCACTACCATACAGCATCCCAATCGTCTCTATCCTATAGACAATAGGATACGGTGCTGGCATAGTGCCCGACGATGGAGACAAGGGAGGGGGCGACGCTGCTCGACGACGAGTCGGTGACTCGCCTTGCTGCCGACGCCGCCGACGTTGCGCCGAAGTCTGAGATCGGGAGGGGTCCCGACACGGCCAACGACCGATCGTCGCGCGTGGTCAAGGGAGTCCTGCTGGCGCTGAAGGCGGGACCGCTTTTCGTCCTGGCGCTGATGATGCTGTTCCTCTGGGCCGCCACCGAGGGCCACGTCTTCATGACGTTCGGCAACGTCGGCAACGTTCTCGAGCAGTCCGGCGGTGTCTGCATCATCGCCTTGGGCCAGCTCCTCGTGATCCTGACCCGGGGCATCGACCTGTCGATCGGCTCGAACGTCTCCTTGTGCTGCGTCATCGTGACTGTCGTCTACCGCGACACCCACTCGGCGGAGCTGGCCATCGCGGTCACCTTGCTGACGGGGCTGTCCGTCGGTCTGGTCAACGGGCTGCTCCTGGTGTGGGGGCGTCTGCCGCATCCCTTCATCGCGACCCTCGCCACCTTGAGCATCTGCGCCGGCCTCGCCCTCTACATCGCCGGCGGCTCCACCGTCCTGGGCTCCCCGCCGATCGTCCACTTGCTCGGCGGCGGACGTATGACTGGGATCCCGGGCGCGGGCAACATCGGATGGTTCCCCTTCGCCACGCTCGTGGTGATCGTCTTCGCGGTCGTCTGTGCCGTCATCTTGCACAAGCTGGTGTGGGGACGATGGATCTACGCCGTCGGTGGCAGCCCCGAAGCCGCGGTCCGCACGGGCGTGCCGATGAAGGCGACGTTGATCTCGGTCTACGTCATGAGCGGGCTGTCGGGCGCCATCGGCGGCATGCTCTTCGTCGGAACCGCTGACGCCGGCTCGCCGTTCACCGGGCAGGGCTTGGAGCTCAGCGCGATCGCGGCCGTGATCATCGGCGGCGGCAGCTTCCTGGGCGGCCGCGGCGGTGTCCTGAACGCCCTGACAGGTGCGTTGATCCTCGGGGTCATGCACAACGGCCTCAACCTGCTGGGTCTCGACCCGAACTTCCAGTACATCGCGGTGGGAGTGGTCGTCCTCGTCGCGGTCGAGCTCGACGTCTTGCGGGCCCTCGTCGAGAACCGGTTCCGAAGCATGCAGGCGAGGCTCGCATGACTGACGCCGTTCACGTCGTGGTTCCCTCCGATGTGCAACCCGTCCTGAGCGTTCGTGACGCCACCAAGACCTTCGGGGCCGTGGTTGCACTCGAGGGCGTCGACCTCGAGGTCCGCGCCGGTGAGGTTCTCGCCCTGCTCGGCGACAACGGTGCGGGCAAGTCGACCCTCGTCAAGTGCATCAGCGGCGTCCACAAACTCGACCGTGGCGAGATCCAGATCGACGGGGCCCCCGTGCAGATCAACTCCGCGGCCGATGCCAGATCAAATGGGATCGAGACCGTCTACCAAGACCTGGCCCTGTTCGACAACCTCAACCCGACGGCGAACTTCTTCGCCGGCCGCGAACTGGCGGGGCCGTCCTGGCTACCGCGCGGTCTCCAGTGGATGAAGCAGAAGGAGATGTCCACCCGTACAAAGGACCTTCTCGACCGTTTGCAGATCCGGCTTCCTGACTTCGATGCTGACGTGGCCCTGATGTCGGGGGGCCAACGCCAGGCCGTGGCCGTCGCGCGAGCCGTCGCGTTCTCGTCGAAGCTCGTCATCCTCGACGAGCCGACTGCCGCCCTCGGGCTTCGGGAGTCGGCGCGGGTGCTTGAGCTGGTCGATCGGCTCCGAACCTCTGGCGTCGCCGTCATCTTCATCTCTCACAGCATGGATCACGTCATGGCGGTCGCGGACAGGGCGATGGTCATGCGCCGCGGCCGCAAGATCGGCGAGGCGCCGGCGACCTCGGACAACCAACAGCAACTCGTGTCCTGGATCGTCGGTGCCGGAGGGAGCGCCACCGTTTGAAGCTTCATCACTTGGACGCACGGCACGTGCGGCAGATCCGACAAGGAAGACCCGACAAGAAGGAGCAACACACATGTCGACTCGACTGAAGGCGTTCGTCGTGCTCGCAGCGGCGGCGATGCTCATCACTGCGTGCAACAGCAGCGGCGCGGCGACCGCGGCGCCATCCGCGGCGCCATCGGCGGCGCCGTCGGCCGCGTCATCCGCGGCGCCATCCGCGGCGCCGTCCGCGAGCGCCGCGAACGAGAAGATCAAGGTCACTCTTCTCACCAAGGCCACGGGCGGTTTCTGGGATGCCATGATCGCGGGCGCCAAGAAGTATGAGACCGATCACCCGAACGACATCGAGCTCACGACCAATGCGTGCAAGACCAACGACGACACGCCCTGCCAGATCGCGGAGATCCAGGACGCTGTCACCAAGGGCGCCCAGGCGATCGTCGTCTCCCCGATGGGCGTTGGCGTCACCGATGCCCTCAATGAGGCTCAGCAGGCAGGCGTCCGGATCGTCTTCGTCGACAACACGATCCCCGGTGTCGTGCCGGATGCGGTTGCGGCGACGAACAACGTCAAGGGCGGCGAGGCTGCCGGCGCGTACATCAAGAGCCAGCTGAAGTCGGGCGACACCATCGGCCTGCTCGAAGCCGTCCGTGGCGTGCCCAACCTCGACCAGCGCATCGACGGTGTCAAGGCAGCGCTCGAAGGTACTGGCGTCAACGTCGTCATCGGGGCTCAGCAGACCCTGTGTGACACCAAGACCGGCGCCTCCGTGACGCAGGACCTGCTCACCAAGTACCCGAACCTCACCGCGATCTACTCGGCGTGTGACTCCCCGGCCATGGGTGCCGTGGCGGTCGCGGAGTCCAAGCAGCACCCGCTGCTGATCTTCGGCTACGACGGTGACCCGGAAATGTCCAAGCTCATCGAGGCAGGGAAGACCACAGCCACGATGGCGCAGTCGCCGTTCAAGATGACGAATCTCGGCGTCGAGGCGGCAGTCAAGTCCCTCAAGGGCGAAAACTACGTCAAGGCCATCGACACAGGCACCACGCTCGTGACGAAGGACAACGCGGCCAACTTCACGGCAGCCTGGCAGTAACTCCTTCCGCACGGGAGCACGCTTCGGACGCCCGCTCAAAGGGCATCCGAAGGGCCCGGCACGACCGGTGAGTGCCGGGCGACGTGCTCCCGTGAACGCCGCCAAGTTCAACTAGGCCGCCAAGACACCGATCTCACCTCGCGACGGCGGCGGACGCCTGGATCTCCTCCTCTCAGGCGCCCGCCGCCGCTTTCCGCATCTGACGCGGCCGACCTTGTCGGCCATCCCAAGCCAGAGGACCGCCGTGCCCATCACGATCACCGACGTCACCGCGCTCGACATCCGGTTCCCGACCTCCCTGGACCTCGACGGGTCGGACGCGATGAACGAGCTGCCCGACTATTCGGCCGCGTACGCCATCGTGCGGACGGACCACCCGGACGGCACCGCCGGCCACGGCCTCACCTTCACCAGCGGTCGCGGCAACGAACTGTGCGTCGCGGCGATCGAATCCCTGGCGCCCCTCCTCATCGGTCGCACCCTCGAATCGCTGACAGCCGATCTCGGCGCCTTCTGGTCGTCGCTCGCTGATGCCCAGCAGCTCCGCTGGGTCGGTCCCGAGAAGGGAGTCCTCCACCTCGCGACCGGTGCGCTCGTCAACGCCGTCTGGGACCTGTACGCCAAGGTCGAGGGCAAGCCCCTGTGGCGTCTCCTTGCGGAGATGAGTCCCGAGGAGATCGTCCGGTGTGTGCCGTTCCGCTATCTCACGGACGAACTGACCCCCGACGAGGCGCTTGCGATGCTTCGCCGTCAGGAGCCGACGCGAGCCGCACGAACCGCCGAGCTCCGCGCTTCGGGCTATCCCGCATACACGACGTCATCCGGCTGGCTCGGCTATGACGACGCGAAGATCCGCCGCCTGTGCCGCGAAGGGGTTGCCGCGGGCTGGAGCCAGTTCAAGCTCAAGGTCGGTCGCGACCGGACCGACGACATCCGCCGCCTGACGATCGTCCGCGAGGAGATCGGACCCGACCGCGTCCTGATGGTGGACGCCAACCAGGTCTGGGACGTCGAACAGGCCATCGACTGGATGACCGACCTCGCGTTCGCCAAGCCGCGCTTCATCGAGGAGCCGACGAGCCCGGACGATATCCTCGGCCACGCCCGGATCCTCCGCGCCCTCGAGCCGCTCGGGATCGGGGTGGCGACCGGTGAGCATGCCCATAACCGGGTGATGGTCAAGCAGTTCCTGCAGGCCGGGGCGGTGACCGTCTGGCAGCTCGACGCCTGCCGGCTGGGCGGCGTCAACGAGGCGATCGCGGTGATGCTCCTGGCGGCCAAGGCAGGCATCCCCGTCTGTCCGCATGCCGGGGGCGTCGGACTGTGCGAGTACGTCCAGCACCTGGCGGTCTTCGACTACATCGCCGTGAGTGGTTCACTCGATGGCCGCGTGGTCGAATACGTGGACCATCTGCACGAGCATTTCGTCGACCCCGTGGTGGTCGATGGCGGTCGCTACTGCGTGCCCGAAGTCCCCGGATACTCCATCGAGATGAAACCCGCCTCGCTCGCCGAATACGAATTCCCCGACGGTCCCGTCTGGACGGCCCTCCGAGTGGGGGACTGATGCCGAGCGCACTCGTGGCGGTCGCGCCGGAGCGGTTCGCCCTCGAGGATCGAGCGGTGCCTGAACCGCGTCCGGGCCAGGTCCTTGTGCGCGTCGTCCGCGTCGGCCTGTGCGGAACGGACCTCCACATCGTCGCGGGGGCGCACCCCCGTGCGCGGTTCCCGCTCGTGCTGGGCCACGAGATCGTCGGACGGCTCGACGGTAGCGACGATGACGCGGCCCTCGTCGTCGTCGATCCGCTCATCGCCTGCGGTTCGTGCGTCGCCTGCCGCCTGGGCGAGCGGCACATCTGCGCCCGGCTCCGGCTCATCGGGATCGACGCCGACGGCGGGCTCGCTGGCCACGTCACGGTAGATGACGACCGGGTCCATCCCGTTCCCGCGCGCCTCGACGCCGACAGTGCGGTGCTCGCTGAACCGCTCGCGGTCGCGGTCCACGCTGTCCGTCGTGCGGCGATCGAGCAGGGTGAGGTCGTGGTCATCGTGGGTGCCGGGCCGATCGGGCTCCTCCTGGCATTCGTCGCCCGGCGTGCGGGCGTCGAGCGGATCTTCATGAGCGAACCCTCGCCGACTCGGCGCGCATTTGCCGCGACCTTCGAGCTCGAGCTGCTCGACGCGAGCGACCCGGTCGCCGATCTCACTCGGCGCACGGATGGCCGGTTGGCGGACGTCGCCTTCGATGCCGCCGGGGCGCCTCCGGTGGCGGCCATCCTCCCGCACCTCGTCCGCTCGGCGGGCCGGATCGCGCTGGTGGGCGTCTACGGCCACCCCGCCGAGGTGGACCTCCAGGCCGTCGTCTTCCGCGAACAGACCATCCTGGGCAACCGTGTCTATACGCCCGCTGACATCGACCAGGCCCTCGCCCTGTTGAGCGACCACGGCGAGGCGATCCGGACGGTCGTGAGCGAAGTGGTCCCGCTGACGGAGGCCGCCGCGGCCTTCGAGCGTTTCCGGACCGGCCTGGGCGTGAAGACCGTCGTCACGTTCGAGGCGCCGTGATGCTGGCGGTCGCGAAGACCGAGCCAGGCGAAGGCCACCTCGAGCTCGTCGACCGCCCGACCCCCGAGCCGCCCCCCGGCTGGATCCGGATCGCGGTCACCTATGCCGGTATCTGCGGCACCGACCTGCACATCCTGCACGACCGCTTCCCGTCCTGGCCGCCGGTGACCCTCGGCCATGAGTTCGTCGGACGGGTCGACGCACTCGGTGAGCTGGTCGATCCTGCCTGGCTCGGCGCTCGGGTCGTGTCCGAGCCGCATGCCCTGGCGTGCGGGACATGCCAGCTGTGTCGCCGGGGGATCGCCGAGCTGTGCGCATCGAAGCGCTCGCCCGGGTGGGGGATCGATGGCGCCTTCTGCGCGTTCCTCGTCATGCCGGCACACCTCCTCCACCGTGTCCGCGAGGGAATCCCGGACCGCGTCGCCGCGCTGACCGAGCCGATGGCCATCACGGTCACCGCGCTGATGCGCGCCCGGGTCGACCCCGGCGACACCGTCCTCGTGGTCGGGGCAGGGCCGGTCGGCATCCTCGCCGCCGTCGCCGCACGTGCGATGGGCGCCGGACGCGTCCACGTGGCCGGACGAGCCGGGTCGGAGCGGCTGGCGTTCGCGGCGACCCTCGGCTTCGAGGTAGCGGAGGGCCTGCCGGCCGGGGAGGCCGTCAGGGAGGTCACGGAGGGACGCGGCGCCGATCTCGTCGTGGATGCCTCGGGGACGATCGACGGGCTTGCCCTCGCCATCGGCGCGGCCAAGCGACGCGGCCGGATGGTCGCGGTCGGGTTGAGCGGCACACCCGGGCTCGTCGTGCCGTGGGATAGCGCGGTCAGCAGAGCCCTGGACCTGACCTTCTCGATGAGCTCCTCGTCCACCGCCTGGGACCCGGCGATCCGGATCCTGGCAGATACCGGTACCTCTCTCGAGCCGATGACGACGGTCTTTCCCCTCGTCGATTGGTCCGCCGCCTTCGACGCCGTTGCCGCCCGGAGCGTGATCAAGGCGCTGCTCGACCCGGCCGGCACGTGACCACCCGCGGGACGATCCTGATCACGGACTGCGACCACCCCTCGATCGAGGTCGAGCGGGGCGTCCTCTCGGAGGCAGGGTGGACGGTCGCTCTCGCCCAGTGCCAGACCGCGGACGAGGTGATCGCGGCCGGCGAGGACGCCGCGGCCCTCATCGTGCAGTACGCCCCGATCACGGGTCGCGTCCTCCGCGCCCTGCCGGGCATCCGGGCCGTCGGCCGGTACGGGGTCGGGCTGGACACGATCGACACGGTCGCCGCGGCCGAGCTCGGGGTTGCAGTCCGCAACGTCGCGGACTACTGCGTCGATGAGGTGGCCGATCACGCCCTGGGTCTCATCCTGGCCTTGACGCGCGGCATCGTCGCCCTCGATCGTGGCGTCCAGGAGGGGACCTGGGATTTCCGCCTGGCGGGCCGCGTCCGGCGCGCGTCGAGCCAGCGGCTCGGGATCCTCGGCGTGGGCCGGATCGGCAGCGCGCTCGCGCACCGGGCACTCGCTCTCGGCTACGACGTCGTCGGCTGCGACCCGCGAGGTCCGGGTCCGACTGGCCTGCGGATGGTCGATCTGCCGACCCTTCTCGCGACCAGCGACATCGTGTCGATCCATGCGCCGCTGGACGCGACGACCCGCCACCTGATCGACGCCGACGCGCTCGGCCGGATGCGCCCGAACGCCGTTCTCGTGAACACGAGCCGGGGCGGGATCGTCGACGGTGCGGCGCTGATCGTTGCGCTGCGAAATGGTTGGATCGCGGGCGCAGCGCTCGACGTGGTCGAGCGCGAACCGATCGCGCCGGACGATCCGCTGATCGGGATGCCGAACGTGATCCTGACACCCCACGCCGCGTTCTACAGCGAGGAATCGCTCGTGGAGATGAAGCGCAAGGTCTGCGAGCGCGTCCTGGAGGCCCTCGCAACGGGCTGAGCGTGGGCCCAAGGTTGCGACCACCGAGATCAGCCGCAACCGTTCCGCAACGTGGTAGCATCGGCCCACTTACGACTGCGGAAGCCGACTCCTGCGAGCCTCGTGGCACGCATCACGCGCGGCCGGTCGATCAGACCGTGATCGCCCATGCCGCAGGAGTCCACCAGCCGATGGCCACGACCGCACCACCCACGCGACCCCTTCTGGGTCGATCCGTCCGCGCCAACCTCCCGACCGCCGAGCTGTACGAGGACGCCATCCGGCACGGCGAGGGCCTCGTCGCAGCAGAGGGCCCGCTCGTCGTGCGGACCGGCAAGCACACCGGACGTTCGCCGCAGGACAAGTTCATCGTCGACGAACCGTCGAGCCACGACAAGATCTGGTGGGGCTCCGTCAACCGGCCGATCTCCGAGGCGCACTACGACCGACTTCGCGCGCGTCTGATCGCGTACGCAGCCTCGAAGGACCTCTACAGCCAGGATTGCTTCATCGGCGCCGCCCCGGCTCATCGGCGGTCGCTGCGCGTCTACACCGAGACGGCCTGGGCGAGCATCTTCGCGCGCAACCTCTTCCGGCGTCCGACCGCGGCCCAGCTTCGCGCCTTCACGCCGAACTTCACGATCATCTGCGTCCCCTCGTTCCAGGCCGACCCGGAGACGGAGGGCACGCGGACCGGCACTGCGATCCTGCTCAACCTGCGCCGGATGGAGATCATCATCGTCGGGACCGAGTACGCCGGCGAGATCAAGAAGGGCGCCTTCACGGTCATGAACTACCTCATGCCCGATGAGGCCGTCCTGCCCATGCACTCGGCGATCAACATCGGCCCCGACGGCGACGCCGCGGTCTTCTTCGGCCTGTCGGGGACCGGCAAGACGACGCTGTCGGCGGATCCGCTTCGAAGCCTCATCGGTGACGACGAGCACGGCTGGGGTGACGGCATCAGCTTCAATTTCGAGGGCGGCTGCTACGCCAAGACGATCCGCCTGTCCCCGATGTACGAGCCGGACATCTTCCAGACCACGCGTCGGTTCGGGACCGTCCTCGAGAACGTGGACGTCGATCCGCGGACGCGCGCGCTCGACCTCGATTCCGACCGGTTCACCGAGAACACGCGTGGCGCCTACCCGCTCGAGTTCATCGGCAACGCCGACGAGACGGGGATCGCGGGGACGCCGCGGACCGCGATCTTCCTGACGGCCGATGCGTTCGGGGTATTGCCGCCGATCTCCAAGCTCACCCGCGAGCAGGCCGCCTACCACTTCATCAGCGGGTACACCGCCAAGCTGGCCGGCACGGAAGTCGGCGTCACCGAGCCGAAGGCCACCTTCTCAGCGTGCTTCGGGGCGCCGTTCATGCCGCGCCATCCGGGCGAGTACGCCGACATGCTCGTGGACCGCCTCGAACGTGACGACGTGCCCGTGTGGCTCGTCAACACCGGTTGGACAGGCGGCCCCGTCGGCGTGGGGGAGCGCATGAACATCGCGCATACGCGGGCGATGGTCCGCGCCGCGCTCGATGGGACGCTTGACGCCGTCGAGCGGCGGATCGACCCGAACTTCGGCGTCGCCGTCCCGCTCACGTGCCCGGACGTGCCGGCGTCATTCCTCGACCCGCGCTCGACGTGGGCCGATGGCGCCGCATACGACGCCGCGGCGGAGCGGCTGGCGGTGATGTTCCGCGAGAACTTCGCCGACTACGCCGACGGCGTGAGCGCGGCGATCGCGGCGGCAGGACCAGGAGCGAACTGACCGTCCGGCCAGTCGGTCGGCGCCAGCGACAGATGCGCCTTGCGCGCCGCCCAGACGAGCAGGATCGCGCCGATGATGAGCGGTCCGAAGCTGAGCGCGAGTGGGATCGCGAGGAGGACGAGCAGCAGCCCGAGGAGGGCGAGAGCGGGGGTCCGATCCATCGAGTGACTCCAGAACGGGGGTGAGTGGGTCGAGAATCGTCCCGACCCGTGCCCCGGGACCATCAACGGATGTCCGCTTCGGCCATCGACGGATGTCAGAATGGGTCGTCCCGACGACCCGAAAGGAGAGGCAGGCTTCATGGCCCGCAACAAGGTCACCGTCATCGGCGCCGGCAATGTCGGCGCAACGACCGCGCAGCGCATCGCAGAGGCGGGCCTCGCTGACGTCGTTCTCGTCGACATCGTGGATGGCCTCCCGCAGGGCAAGGGCCTCGACCTCGCGGAGGCCGCGCCGGTCGTTGGTCACGACGCCCGGATCACGGGCACGAACGATTACGCCGAGACCGCGGGCTCGGACATCATCGTCGTGACCTCGGGGCTCGCGCGCCAGCCCGGGATGAGTCGTGACGATCTGCTCGCCAAGAACGCCGGCATCGTCCGGGCTGTCGTCGAACAGGCGGCGAAGCACTCACCGGATGCGATCCTGATCGTCGTCACCAACCCGCTCGACGCGATGTGCCACGTCGCCATGAAGGCATCCGGCTTCCCGCGCGAGCGCGTCCTCGGGATG
>JBJMNA010000126.1:0-9950 GCA_045804485.1 Chloroflexota bacterium | reverse complement strand
GGCGGATGTGGTCGCTGCCGAGGACGCGCGCGACGGCGTACGGCTCGGCGACGATCTCGAGCAGGTCGAGGTCGAGCTGCGACGCGACACTCTGGAGCGCGCCGAGGTGGACGAGCGGTGCGAACGCATTGAAGATCCCGATCTTGACGTGACGACCCTGGAAGCCGACCGGGTTGGTGAGCGCGTAGCCGTCGATCGAGGCGCCCGTGACGGCGGCATGCACCAGCCTGACGTCGACGTGCGGGAGCCCCGTCTCCCAGGTGATCGCCCGCTCGGCTTCGTGGAGAGCCTCGCGCTGGACGGTGTCGATGAGCTTCTGGAGCTCGGCCTCGGTGATCGGCGCGTCTGGGCGCTTGCGCTCCTGGCTGTGCGTCGTCGTGAAGCCCTTCACGAGCTCGCCGGCGATCCCGATGACGACCTCCGTCGGGCGGAAGCCGGCCATCTCCTCAGCCTCCTGGAGCGCGACCGCACAGTTGTCGACCACGGCCGCGATGTCAGCGACGGTCCCCGACTGCATGTGCGAGAGGCCCTGGCGTTTGCGGCCGACGCCGCGAACCGTGCCATGTCCCGAGGCGTCGATGTCGAAGACGAGCGCCTTGGCGAATTCGGTGCCGACGTCGAGTGCGGTGCAGGCGGCGAGCGCATCGGTCGAATCGCGCTGCCAGATCTTCCGCCAGAAGGCCATCAGAAGGCCATCAGGTTCGGGTCGCCTCGAGACCCGTCCTGATCGCCGCGAGGGCGTCGCGGAGTCCGTCCCGGCGGGTGCCCTTCCCCTGGGCCATCTCGGGACGGCCGCCACCCTTGCCCTCGATGAGCGGCATGGCACCGCGGACGAGGTCGCCGGCGGAGACGCCACGGCCCACGAGCGAGGGCGGGACGCTCACGAACAGCTGGGGCTCGTCGGCGTCCATCCCGACAGCGATCACGGCGTCGGGGCTGTCCTTGCGCAGCGACAGCGCGTGTGACTTCATCTTGTCCTGGCTCTCGAATGGGACGGCGTAGAGGATGAGGTCGATGTCGCCGACTCGCTCGCGTGCGTTGACGACGGGCTCGGCGCCGCGCGACCGGAGTTGCCTCTTGAGCGTCGCGATCTCGGCGTTGAGCGCCGCGATCCGGTCTCCGACGGCATCGATCGACTGCGCGCCGACTGCCGCCGCCGTCCGCTCCAGGGCGTCGAACCGATCGCGGACGAGCGCGTCGGCAGCCACGCCCGTCACCGCCTCGATGCGGCGCATCCCCGAGCCGATGCTCCGCTCCCCGGTGATGAGGAAGCCGCCGATCTGGCCACTCGCCCGGGCGTGTGTCCCGCCGCATAGCTCGAAGCTGTAGTCCTGGACGCGGATCGTGCGGACGGTCTCGCCGTACTTCTCGTCGAAGAAGGCGTCGGCGCCACCTTCGATCGCCTCGGCCATGCTCATGAACGCGACAGAGACGGGCCGGTCCTCGCGGACGATGCGATGGACCTCGTCCTCGATCGCCCGCAGCTCGTCGTCGGTCAGAGCGCGGTCGAACGGGAAGTCGAAGCGGAGATAGTCGGGCGTCACGAGCGAGCCCGCCTGGCGTGCCCGCTCCCCGACCACGTTGCGCAGCGCGCGATGGAGCAGATGCGTCCCCGTGTGATTGCGCATCGTGCTCGCCCGCCGCTCGGGATCCACGACGGCCTCCACGGTCCCGCCGACCTTGACCCGGCCGTGGAGCGTGCCTCGGTGGACGATCAGGCCACCGAGCGGCTTCTGGGTGTCCGTGACGGTGAACAGATCGCTGCCGCCGCCGGGCTCCCGCAGGACGCCGTGGTCGCCGACCTGGCCGCCGCCTTCGGCATAGAACGGCGTCCGGTCGAGGACGATCTCGGCCTCGCCATGACCGGTCAGCTCGTCGAACTCCAGCCCGTCGCGGACGATCGCCACGATCCTGCCTTCCGCGGTCGTCGTCTCGTACCCGAGAAAGGTCGTATCGCCCGTCCGGCCGTGGATCGAGCCGTACAACGCCGTCGCTCCGGCCTGCTTCGAGAGCTGTGCCTTCGTCCCGGTGCGGCTCCGTTCGCGCTGTTCGGCGAGCGCGGCGTCGAAGCCGGCCCTGTCCACGGAGACGCCGTATTCGGCGGCAAGCTCGATGGTGAGGTCGATCGGGAACCCGTAGGTGTCGTGCAACTTGAAGACGACCGCGCCGGGGAGCTGCGCCGCATCGGCCGGCAACGCTTCGGCCTGGCGACCGACGACGATGGACGCGCCGGGCGCGACCGCGCCGATCTCAGCCTCGAGCAGCTTCGTCCCGGCGTCGAGCGTCCGGGCGAACTGCGTCTCCTCGCGCGCGATGACGCCGAGGATCTCGTCACGCCGCGCAACGAGGTGCGGATACGCGTCTCCCATGACATCGATCACGACCGACGCGGTCTCAGCCATGAACGGCTCGCGCCGGCCGAGCAGCCGCCCGTGACGGACGGCTCGACGAAAGAGCTTGCGGAGGACGTACCCGCGGCCCTCGTTCGAGGGCAGGACGTCGTCGCCGATGAGGAAGGTCACCGCGCGGGAGTGGTCGGCGATGACCTGGTAGCTGAACCGTTCGCTCTCGAAGGCGTCGGGATCGTGACCCATGAGCTCGCGCATCCGAGCGTGGATCGGTGTGAACAGGTCGGTGTCGTAGTTGGTCGGGACCTGCTGGAGGACACTTGCCAGCCGTTCCAGGCCCATGCCTGTGTCGACGCTGTTGAACGGAAGCGGCACGCGACCGTCCGGCAGCTGGTCGAACTCCATGAACACGAGGTTCCAGATCTCGAGCCAGCGCGGGCAATGCTCGCTGTGGTCGGGGATGCACTCCGGCCCCTCGGACAGGTGCGCGCCTCGGTCGAAATGGATCTCGCTGCAAGGTCCGCACGGACCCGTCTCGGCCATCCGCCAGAAGTTGGCGTCGTCGCCGTTGTCGACGTCGCCCCACCGCGCCATCCGCTCGGGCGGCAGGCCGATCTCGTCGGCCCAGATGTTCCAGGCGACGTCGTCGTCCTTGTATGTCGTGGCCGCGAGGCGTTCGCCAGGGATCCCGAGGTCCCGCGTCAGGAACTCCCACGCCCAGTGGATCGCCTCGCGCTTGAAGTAATCGCCGAAGCTCCAGTTCCCGAGCATCTCGAAGAAGGTGTGGTGACGCGGCGTCCGGCCGACCTCT
Source organism: Chloroflexota bacterium (assembly GCA_045804485.1). Lineage (GTDB taxonomy): Bacteria > Chloroflexota > Limnocylindria > Limnocylindrales > CSP1-4 > SPCO01. Next base: position 6,791 of record JBJMNA010000126.1, on the reverse strand, counting down.
TCGAAGTCGTTGTGCTTTCCAGCCACGCGCAGGCAGCGCTGGTAGTCGACCGCCCGGGTATACGACCGGGTCTCCGCACCGATGAGCACGTCCTTGAACTGGACCATGCCGGAATTCGTGAACAGCAACGTCGCGTCGCCGGCGGGCACGAGGCTCGCGCTGGGCACGGACGTGTGCCCTCGCTCGGCGAAGAACTCGACGAACCTGCGACGGATCTCGGCCGCCGGAAGCGCGACGATGCGCGGGTCCGTGGTCTGGACGGGTGGCGGCATCGTCGAATGGTACCGAACGGACCGTGTCAGGCGGCTGTAACGCGGCGCGGCACGCAGCCGTCGCGTCCGCACGCCGACCGCGCGCAGCGTTGACGCGTCGGAATCGACAGGGGAGGCCGAGACATGGCCGTTGCCAAGAAGTGCGAACAATGCGGGACCGTTGATTCGAAGGTGACCTGGCCGTCGGCCCAGGACGCCGCGAAGGACCCGATGTTCGCCAAGTTCACATGCCGGAACTGTGCCTGGACGGAATTCGATCTCGTCGAAGTGCAGCAGTCAGCGGAGGCGCAACCAACCGCGCGCTGAGGCGGGCCCAAGCGCCCGTATGCTTCGGCGATGGACACCATCGCCGCCCTGCTCGTCGCGGTCGTCGCGGCGATCCACGTCTACATCGTCATCCTGGAGATGTTCCTATGGCGGACGCCACGCGGTCTGCGATCGTTCGGGACGACGCAGGCCTTCGCCGACGAGTCCGCGACGCTTGCAGCCAACCAGGGTCTCTACAACGGGTTTCTCGTCGCAGGGCTGATCTGGGGCTTGGTCGCGGCGGACCCGATCGGGTTCCAGGTCAAGATCTTCTTTCTCGGCTGCGTGATCGTGGCCGGAGTGTATGGAGCGGCGACGGTGAGTCGGCGGATTCTTATCGTCCAGGCAGTCCCCGCCGTCATCGCCCTCGTCGCGGTGTTGGCGGCCGGTTGACCACGTAGCGGGCGACGGATCTCAGGCTCGTCTCACGCATCCGCGCCAGTGTCGCGTCATCGACACCGTTCTGAGGAGCCTGCCCGATGACGTCCGTGACACCCGTGACGCCGCCGCCCGCTGACCCATCCGACATCGACGACGACGACCGCCTCATCGGCCGCGTCCTGTCCCGGCGCGAAGTGCTCGCACTGATGGGCGTGATGGGCGTGGGCGCAGTGGCCGTCGCATGCTCGCCGGGCGCATCGGCATCGGGCGCCCCGGTCGCTGGTGCGTCTGCTGGCACGTCGGGCGCCACCGCCCCCGCGACCGCGACTGCGGTGGCCGTCGCGAGTTCGCTGCCATCGTGCGTCGTGGTCCCCGAGCTGACCGAAGGTCCGTATTACGTCGACGAGAAGCTCGAGCGCTCCGACATCCGGACCGACACGTCGAACGGATCCGTGTCCGAAGGCGCCGTCCTGACGCTCGACTGGGTCGTGTCCCAGGTGGACGGCAACGCGTGCATCCCGCTCGAAGGCGTGCTGGTCGACGTCTGGCACTGCGACGCGGCGGGCGACTATTCGGATGTCGGCAGCGAGCAGGGGCACGATTACCTTCGTGGGTACCAGCACACCGACGCCTCCGGCCGGGCACGGATCCTGACGGTGTATCCCGGCTGGTACCAGGGCCGCGCCGTCCACATCCACTTCAAGATCCGGACGGACGCGGCCGCCTCGCGCGGCTTCGAATTCACCTCGCAGCTCTTCTTCGACGACGCCTTCAGCCAGTCCGTCTACGCGACCGGCGTTTACGCCGCGAAAGGCCCCCAGGACGTCAAGAACGCGAACGACCAGATCTATCAGCAGAGTCAGGGCATGACGCTTCTCGATGTCGCCAAGGACGGCGACGGCTACAAGGCCACGTTCGAGGTCGCGATCCAGACGACGTAGGTCTTGGTGCGCCTCGGCTCGGAGACGACGCGACCGACTACGACCGCCCGGGTCCGGTCACGCGCGCTTCTCGGACGGCCCGAGGATCGCGACGGCTGAGGCCACCCCGATCCCGATCCAGGCCACGATCGACGCACCGATCAGGTGGAAGTCACCGAGCATCAGGACGTCGAACTCAAGACGGTCGGCGAGGGCGTCCCCGGCCCATGCTCCGAGGATCGCGGCAACCACGATGAATGGCAGCCGGCCGCCAGCGTTGCCCCGGATCAAAACGAAGAGCGATGCGTGGAAGACGCCGACCAGGACACCGAGGATGAGTGCCGGGCCGATGCTCACGCGGTGGCAGCCATCGCCGGTCGCGCGATCCGCCCGCCACCGAGCACCACATCATCGTCGTACAGGACGGCAGCCTGCCCGGGCGCGGCGGCCCACACGGGAGTATCGGTCTCGACCAGCCAGCGGCCGCCACGTGCCGGCTCGTCCGTCGTGGCCGGGCGGACGGAGGCCGCGATCGGCGTGGCGCGGTGACGGATCCGGATCTCCGCACGGAACGGCACCGCGCGGCCGCCGGGCGCATCACCCGCGACGAAGCTCGCTCGCTCGAGCTCGATCGTCGTCGTCTCGAGGTCGACGCGCCGCCCAAGCGTGATCGTGTTCGTGACCGGATCGATCCGGCTGACGTAGCGCGGCTCGCCGAGCGCGACGCCGAGCCCCTGCCGCTGGCCGACCGTATATCCGGCTGATCCCCGATGCTCCCCCACCCGCTCGCCGTCGACATCGACGACGGGCCCGGTCTCCGCGACCCAGCCCGCCCGCTCACGCAACGCATCCCGGTAGTCGCCACCCGGCACGAAGCAGATCTCCTGGCTCTCGGGCTTGTCGGCCGTCACGAGGCCGAGGTCCCGCGCGACCGCCCGCACCTCGGGCTTGGTGAGATCGCCCAACGGAAACCGCGCATGCTCCAGCTGGTCCTGCCGGAGACCGTAGAGGAAGTAGGTCTGGTCCTTCTCGGCATCGCGCGCCCGCAGGAGGCGCGCTCGCCCGTCCGGGCCGACGTCGCGCCGTGCGTAGTGCCCGGTCGCGACCGCCTCGCACTCGTAGAGGTGGCGGGCCCTCCCGAGCAGCGCCCCGAACTTGACGTACGTGTTGCAGTCGACGCACGGCGACGGCGTCTCGCCTCCGAGATACGCGTCGAGGAACGGCTGCATGACGCCGGCATCGAACTCGCGCTCGAGGTTCATGACGTAGAACGGGATGTCGAGCTGCGCCGCCACTCGGCGCGCGTCATCGGCGGCGTCGAGCGAGCAGCAGCTCTTCTTGAACTCGGAGTAGGTGTCGGCCACGTCGTGCAGGCGCATCCAGACGCCGACGACCTCGTGACCCTGGGCGTGCAGCAGCGCCGCCGCGACCGACGAGTCGACCCCGCCGGACATCGCCACCAGGATCCGACTCACGCCGGCACGCCCTGCCCGAGCGGATCTGCCGTGACCGCGACCGTGCCGTGGCGCATCGAGGCGATCACGCGCGGCACGACGTCACATGCGACCGCGACCTCCTCGTCCGTCGTCGTTCGCCCGAGCGACAGCCGGAGCGCTCCGCGTGCCTCCTCGTCGGGGTAGCCCATCGCCGTCAGGACGTGACTGACCTCGGTCGAGCCCGTCGTGCACGCGGAACCGACAGAAGACGCGATCCCTTCGAGATCGAGCGACATCGCGACCGACGCGCCATCCGTGTCGCGGGCGACGACCGAGACGATGCCGGGCAGCCGCTCGTTCGGGTGGCCGGTGGCCTCGACGCCGGCGACGGCCAGCATTGCCGTCAGAAGCCGAGACCGCTGGTCTCGGAGCCGCGCGACGACCTCGGGCCGCTCCGCACAGGACAGCTCGTACGCCGCGGCCAAGCCCACGGCTCCGGCGACGTTCTCTGTCCCCGCCCGACGATGCCGTTCCTGCGTCCCGCCCTGCTGCTGCGCGAGGATGTGCGTGCCGTGGCGGACGTAGAGCGCGCCGACGCCCTTCGGGCCCTCGAACTTGTGCGCGCCGAGCGAGACCAGATCCGCGCCCAATTCTTCGACGTCGAGGTCGACATACGGCGCCGCCTGGACGGCGTCGACATGGAGCACGACACCCTTCCGCCCGCGGATCCGCGAAGCGATGTCGGCGATGGGCTGGAGCGTGCCGACCTCGTTGTTCGCGAGCATGATCGAGACGAGGATCGTCTTGTCGTTAACGGCCGCTTCGAGTTGCTCGGGGTCCACCCGCCCGTAGCGGTCCACCGGCAATTCGACGACCTCGAAGCCGAACTTCTCGAGGTACCGCAGGGTATGTCCGACGGCGTGATGCTCCACCGAGGAGGTGACGATCCGATGGCCGCGCGCCTTGCCGGCCCACGCCGCACCCTTCAGCGCAAGGTTGTTCGCCTCGGTGCCGCCCGATGTGAAGACGATCTCGCGACCCTCAGCGTGGAGCCTTGCTGCGACGCGCTCGTGCGCTTCATCGAGCCCGGCGCGTGCAGCGCGCCCGTAGGCGTGCGCCGAGCTGGCGTTCCCGAAGGCGTCGGTCAGGAAGGGCATCATCGCGTCGAGGACCTCGCGCCGAAGCGGGGTCGTCGCGGCGTGATCGAGGTAGATCGGCATCCGCCCGATCGTACACCCGACCCCTGCCGGGAGCGGGTGGGCGCGACATCCGTCCATGCGTCGATGAGGACGAACGGCACTGTCGGGCGGCGGGCGACAGCATCAGGATGAGGACATCAGATCGCACCAAGGAGTCCCTCCGATGCCGCTCGTCATCCTCATCGCCCTCGCCCTGATCTCGCTCATCGCGTTCTCCGTCGCCGTCGTGACGACGGTCCGTGCCACGTCTCGCAACGGCGCCGGCGCGCCTGCGTCGTTCACCTACCGCGCTTACGGGGCCTGACCCGTCGTTCCACCCCTTGTCTCGCCGCTGGACAGCGGTGAGACGATTCGGGGCATGTCGGACGCCGTCATCGACATCACCCTCGTCGCCGGGTTCGCCTTCATCGTGGTCGCCGGCTCGCGTCTTGGTGCCGGCTCCCATCACGCTCTGGTGGGGCTGTTTGGCGGGCGGGGCAGCCGGGACTGGCCAACCGGTGTCCAGGAGGCTGACGCCCCGCGATTCGCCATCGGTCATCTCGACGGTCTCCGACCCGGGCAGCCCACTCTGGTCGCGGTCTCCGCGACCGAGGACGAGCGGCCCGGCGAGCCACGTGCCGAACTGATCGACCTCGGGTGTCGTCGGATCGACGTTCGATAGGTGACTCGTTTCAGGATCGAGCCGACGGGGCGCTTCTCGCTCGCGGCCGCGCAAGACTTCGCGGGCGGGTTCACGGCCGGGATCGGTGCGCACGGCACGGCGACCGGGCTGCTGATGACCTTCCCCGTCGAAGGTTGGCGCGACTCGGCGGCGGTCGACGTCTGGCAGGACGACGACGGTGTCGTGCACGGCGAGGTCGCCGGCTCGGACGACATCGAGACGGTCCGACGACAGGCCGCTCGCTCGCTCTCTCTCGATCACGACGGCTCCGGCTGGGAGGCGATCGGCGAACGCGACCCAGTCCTCGGCGCGCTCCAGGCGCGATACGACTGGCTTCGGCCGGTCTGCTTCTACTCGGCGTATGAGGCGGCGACCTCGTTCGTGATCGGGCAGCGGATCTCGATGCGACAGGGCAAGGCCGTGAAGGACCGTCTCGCCGAGGCGTACGGCGACGCGATCGAGATCGGCGACCGCGTCCTCAGGCCCTTCCCCCGACCGCAGCGACTCCTGGATCTCCAGGCGGTCCAGGGGATCAGCGCGGTCAAGGTCGCCCGTCTCCGCGACCTGGCGCGCGCCGCGCTGGACGGCGCGCTCGACACCGAACGGTTGCGGGCGCTCCCCGAGGAGCAGGCTGTGACCGAGCTCCGTGCGCTCCCGGGCGTCGGCCCGTGGACCGCCCAGGCGATCCTGATGCGCGGCTGCGGCGTCGCCGACTCCCTGCCCCTCACTGATGACATCAGCCGGACGGCCGTCGCCTCGCTTTACGGCCTGCCCGAGCCACCCGACGACAAGACGTGGATCGCGATGTCAGACGCGTGGCGCCCATATCGGATGTGGGCGACGGTCCTCCTCCACATGGCATGGCGCCGCGAGCAGCCGTCCGCGCCGAGCTACCGCCAGGAGCGCTAGGCCGGCATCCCCTCGCGCTCCGAGGCGCGCCGGGCGTCCTCAGCCTGGCCCGCCGCCCGTCGCCGGTCGTGCTGCGACAGCGCCCGCTTCCGCAGGCGGATCGACTGCGGGGTGACCTCGACCAGCTCGTCGGCGGCGATGAACTCGAGCGCGGTCTCGAGGGTGATCGGCCGCGCCGGGGTCAGGCGGAGCGACTCGTCGTGCGAGTGCGTCCGGATGTTCGTGAGCTTCTTCTCCTTGGTCGCGTTGACGTCCATGTCACCCGACCGTGAGTTCTCGCCGACGATCATGCCCTCGTAGACCTCGACGCCTGCGCCGATGAACAGCTCGGCGCGCTGCTCCAGGTTGAACAGGCCGTAGGCGTTCGAGATACCCGCCCGGTCCGCCACCAGGACGCCGTTCGTGCGATGCGTCACCTCGCCCGCCCACGGCCCGTAGCCCTCGCCGATCTGGTGAAGGAGCGCTGTGCCGCGTGTATCGGTCAGCAGCTGCCCGCGATAGCCGATGAGCCCGCGCACCGGCAGGACGTACTCCATCCGGACCCGGCCGTCGGTGTCGGTCGAGAGCTGCTCGAGGCGACCCTTTCGCCCGGCCAGCGCAGTCTGGATCTCCCCGATGTACTCGGGCGGGATGTCGATGGTGATTCGCTCGTAGGGTTCCTGCAGCTCGCCACCGACCTCGCGCAGGAGGACTTCCGGGCGCGAGGC
>JBJMNA010000125.1:0-5145 GCA_045804485.1 Chloroflexota bacterium | reverse complement strand
GGCTGAGCGAGACGCCACACCGGCCGCGTGTTGGTCGCGTACCGCTGGTGGAAGACCGCGTACGACACGGACAAGGGTTCCCGCAGGTCGGGGTAGAGGTCGGGCAGCCGGCCGCCGATGACCAGGCCCTTGTAGACGACCGTCCGAGCGGACGCGGACGGGACAGCGATCTCCGCGAGCGACCCGCCGGCAGACCGTGCCGCGGTCTCGAGTCGCCGCCGCGCGACGATGAGCCGCCGCTCGAACGCCACGTCGGTCAGCGGTCGGTCGTCCACCTCGGAGCGAGATGGCCGGGCGACGATCGCGTGCGCGAACGCCGGCCGCGACAACGCCGCGGCGGAGCCCAGCGCGTCAGGATCGACCGGCACGGCGCGCCACGCGACGATCGCCAGCCCCTCCCCCGCGAACACCGCCTCGACGAGCGCCCGCCCCCGCGCCTCAGCGGCTCGGCCGCGTGGCAGGAACAGTGACACGACACCGGGCCGCGCGACCGCGGCGGCCCCGGCAAGCAGCTCCAGCACGGACCGGTCGAGTGGGAGCGCGACACCGGCGCCATCACTCGATTCGCCGTCTGCGCCGAACGCCCCGCGATGCCCGAGCGCAGCGAGCCCGGCCAGGGCCAGCGGCAGCACCCGTGACCGGGAGCGCCCGCCTCCCGCGTCCGCGACGAACCCGACCCCGCACGCGTCATGCTCGAAGCGCGCGTCGTACAGCGGCGTGACCACCCGCTGTGGGGGTTCGCCTTGACCTGACTGCTGCTGGTTCATCGCGGTCCTCCGGAGAGGGGACGGACCGGCAGCCGTCGATGAGGAACGACGGCGGCCGGCGGGGAGGAAGTCGTGACGTCGGCGCGGGAGGCGCCCGGCGTCACACCTGATAAGCGGCCTCGCCGTGGACTCCGATGTCGAGGCCGAGCTCCTCGACTTCGGGCTTGACCCGAAGACCGAGCAGGACGTCGACCACCTTGACGATGGCGACCGTGCCGATCGCCGCATAGAGGACGGTCGCGCCGACCGCGACGCCCTGGGTGACGAGCTGCTGCGGATTGCCGTCGAGGAGACCGGAGTAGGCGGACTGGACGGTCGCCGAGGCGAAGATCCCGGTCGCGATCGCCCCGAACATCCCACCGACGCCGTGGACGGCGAAGACGTCGAGGGCGTCATCGACTCGAGACCGCGCCCGAAGGAGCGTGGCGCTGTAGCACAGCCCGCCGGCGACGAGCCCGATGATCAGCGCGCCGCCCGGCGTCACGTAGCCGGACGCGGGGGTGATCGCGACGAGCCCGGCGACGGCGCCGCAGGCGGCTCCGACGACGCTGACCTTTCGCGTGTGAGCGTACGAGGCGAGGACCCAGGTGATCGTCGCGGCGGCGGCGGCGAGGTTCGTGACCGTGAAGGCGCTGGCCGCAAGCCCACCGGCCGTGACCGCCGAGCCGGCATTGAACCCGAACCAACCGAACCACAGCAGGCCCGCGCCGAGGACGGTCATCGGCACGTCATGGGGTTCCTTGCTGTCGCCGTTCATGTGCCGCTTGCCGATCATCAGCGCGACGACGAGGGCGGAGACGCCGGAGCTGATGTGGACGACGGTCCCGCCGGCGAAGTCGAGCGCGCCGAGCTTGTAGAGCCAGCCATCGGTCGACCAGACCCAGTGCGCGATCGGCGAGTAGATGAGGATCGACCACAGGATCGTGAAGAGGACGAACGAGCCGAACCGCTTGCGCTCAGCGAACGCACCTGTGATGAGCGCGGGCGTGATCGCCGCGAACATCAGCTGGAACATCGCGAACAACATGAACGGGATGGTCACCGCGTAGACCGGTGACGGCGCCTGGCCGACCCCGTTGAACATCGCGAAGTCGAGGTTGCCGATGAGTCCTGCACCGTTGACGTCAGGCCCGAAGGCCAGCGTGAACCCCACGATGACCCACACGACACTGACGAGCGCGAGCCCGAAGAAGCTGTGCATGACCGTCGACAGCACGTTCTTCCGGCGGACGAGGCCGCCATAGAACAGCGCCAGTCCCGGCAACATGACCATGACCAGCGCCGTGGACATCAGCATCCACGCGGTGTCTCCGGTGTCCATCGTCGACTCGACCTCCGACGTTGCCCGTCCTGGCCCGAATCCGGGCTTGGCGGAAGGCTATGTGGAGGTCCGGCGCTGGACGGCCCCGCGGCAGGGCCGAGATGGTATCGGTTCAGTGCCGGTGTGCCGAGGTTTACCCCGAATCGGTTGCGGCTCGGGGTCGCTCGAACTCGTAGACATGCACGTCGCGGACGTGCTCGTAGCCGATCTCGCGGTAGATGTGGTTGGCGGTCGGGTTCGTCGCGTCAGTCAGGAGGAAGCAGAACCGGCAGCCCGAATCGAGGGCAGCCTGGCTCACCTCGGCGACGAGGTTGCTCGCGTACCCGCGCCCGCGTGCAGTGGGCGGCGTGTAGACCGGACCGATCCGGATGCCGTTCGGCGTCGGCCCGCCGATCCCCGTCAGCGACGTCACGGCATCGGCGTCCTGCCATAGCCAGAGCGTTCGAGCGCGACCTGCGAGCCAGCGGTCGGCCATGCCCTCGACCTCGCTCGCGACGGCGTGCCCGAACGCGTCGAGCATGAAGCCCTCGAGGAACGAACGGACGACATCGCGGTCCGCTGGCGTCGCCGGTCGTCGTCCGCCGCTGACCGGCCGTGGAGGACGGACGGTCGAGATCCGGTAGACCTGGTCGGTCTCCGTGTGCGTCGCGTACGGGCCGCCCGCCCCGCGCCGATGGGCGACGAACGCCTCGACCACACCGACGGGGCCGAGAACGCCCGGCAGGTCGCGCCCGACCGTGTCATCGGCAAGGGCTACGACGGCCGCCTCATCGTCGATCTCCGAGAGGACGAGCCGGTAAGGCGGCGTCTGGATCGCGGCCGCGGTGACGGCGCCGGCGTCGTCGTGGACGCTCGCGAGGTACGCCGGGCCGGTGTATGCCTCAGGCGTCTCGCGGAGGCTCGCAAGGATCCCGAAGATCAGGTTGTGCTCAGCCTCGCGGTCGGCGAGGAAGACACCGGCCGTCTCGAGGAAGGAGTCGACGTCACCATGGCGGCGGACATGCATCGCGGCAGCATACGGTCGCCGCGAGCGCGTCGGTCGTCAGACGCGCCGGTAGTTCCTGCCCTGGAAGAGTCGGACGACGAACAGCACGATGCATGCACCGATGACGGCGATCACGATGCTGCCGATGTTCAGCCCGGTGACCGAGCCGAACCCGAGCTGCGCCGCGAGCCAGCCACCGATGACGGCGCCGACGATGCCGAGGATGATCGACCCAAGGAGGCCGACGCCACCGCCCATCAGGAAGTCGGCGATGAGCCCGGCGATCAGGCCGAGGATGATCCAGCTGAGGAGACCCATGCCATTGCCTCGCGCTACGTGGTCGGACGATCGAACGCCGTACCGACCGCATCGCAGCGTCCGCCCCGGCCCGCGACTGATGCGACGGCCCGGCAGCGCCGAGATGAAACAACGGCATGTCGGGTCCAACGGCTAAGGTTGGGGCGTGGGAGTCGAGATCGAGCGCAAGTACCTCGTCGGCGACACTGGCTTCCTCGACGGCGTGGAAGGCATCCCCTACCGCCAGGGATACCTCTCGACCGACCCGGATCGCACCGTCCGGATCCGTCGCGCGGGTCCCCACGCGTACGTGACGGTGAAGGGCCGGACACACGGCGCCACTCGCGCCGAGTTCGAGTACGAGATCCCCGTCGACGACGCCGAGGCGATGCTCGAGTTGTGCCTGCCGCCGCTCATCGAGAAGACGCGCCATCGGATCGAGCATGCCGGACGCGTGTGGGAGGTCGATGTCTTCGACGGCGCGAACGCCGGGCTCGTGGTCGCCGAGATCGAGCTCCCGAGCGAGGATGCCGACCTCGAGCTGCCGGCATGGGTCGGCGCCGAGGTGACCGACGATCGGCGCTACCTGAATGCGAACCTGGTCGCGCACCCGTTCAGCGAGTGGCGCTGACGGGTCGTTGCAACAGCCTCTCGACAACTCCGCCGAATCGGATCTAGAGTCGATGACTCGGCGCCGGTGCGTTCGGCGAGCCGGGTGGGATTCGAACCCACGACCAAGGGATTAAAAGTCCCGTGCTCTACCGCTGAGCTACCGGCCCATCGGCGACGGTATCACGGTCAGAACTGACGGTCAGCACCTGACGGGACTGGGTGATCGGACGGTCGATCCGGTCGCTGTCAGCGCTCGCGGTTGCGAGACGCCACGAGGCTGCAACGCGACGGTCCAACCCGCCGTCGCCGCGATACCCCCGGCCGTCCGATGATCGTCGGAGACAAACCGGGCCACCTTTCGACGTCGAGCCCGGCTCTTGATCTCGGGACCTCGGCCATGTAGTCCGGCCGAGGTCCCTTCACGTGTAGTCGGGCGGCCAGCCCCGGCGCGACGCTGTAACGCCTCGGCGCGCAAGGCGTTGTCCACACGCAACACCCGGAACCTGACGATGACGAGGATGGCCGCTATCCACGTCGTGTTCACGAGTCCCGCAACGGCGTACGAGTTCCTGAGCGAGATCCGGCGCCAGAGCGCCTCGCTCTTGTGGGACACACAAGTACATCAGCGCGACGAGGGAGCCGACGTGGTCATCCCGAGATCGTTATGGGATCGGGAGCCGTTGATCGCTTCCGTAGCCGAGACATACGGCGGCGACGTACGAGCGGAGTCGTCCCTGGACTAGCGAACGAAACTGTCGCGCCCGCGTGATGCGCCTGGGACCGGGGGGGTTATATTCGACCCAGCGGCGCCCTGCCGCGATTCTTTCGGGGACGATGCCTCGACCGTCCGGGTATGGAGAGCACGTGTCCGAGCCAGACCGTGGCATGCCCCTCGAAGTCGCTGCCGTGAGATATGGCGTGCCGATCGTGCGCCTGCGGCGGTGGTGTGCCACCGGGAAGCTTCGATGTGAGCGCGATGGCGATGGCTGGCTGATCCCGGCCGCCGAGGCGGACCACGTCGTCGAGTTGTCTCGCGCGTACGGGAAACCGAGCGCGACCGTTCGTGCTCTTGCGGTGCCGGTCCCCGCGGTGCCACCGGATCTGGCGACCAGGGTCGCTGCCGGACTCGGCCTCTCGGTCGGTGCCGTGACGCTCACCCCGTT
>JBJMNA010000124.1:0-10954 GCA_045804485.1 Chloroflexota bacterium | reverse complement strand
GCTGGTCGTGACCAACGACCTCCACTATGTCCGCGAGGACCAGTCCGACGCGCACGACGTGCTGCTCTGCGTCGGAACGGGCAACAACCTCGATACGCCGAACCGGATGCGGTTCGACACCCGCGACTTCTACGTGAAGTCGGCCGCCCAGATGGCCGCGCTCTTCCCGGACCAACCCGAGGCGATCGCCAATACGCGCCGGATCGCCGAGATGACCGACCTCACCCTGCCACTCGGGCAGCTGCGGATCCCGCACTTCCCGGTCCCGGACGGTCACACCGTCGAGAGCTGGCTCCGTGCGGAATGCGAGCGCGGGCTCGAGCGACGCTATGGCGTCGTCACGCCGGAGCTCCAGGCGCGCCTCGACTACGAGCTCGGCGTGATCGTCTCGATGGGCTACGCCGGCTACTTCCTCATCGTCGCCGACTTCATCGCGTTCGCGCGCGAGCAGGGGATCCAGACGACCTGCCGCGGGAGCGCGCCAGGGTCGATCGTGACGTACACGCTCGGGATCACGCCGGTCGACCCGATCCTCTACCAGCTGCCGTTCGAGAGGTTCTTGAACCCCGACCGCGTCACGATGCCCGACATCGACGTCGACTTCGAGGACGGGCGGCGGGAGGAGGTCATCGCGTACGTCGGGCGGAAGTACGGCCAGGACCACGTCGCCCAGATCATCACGTTCGGCACGATGCTGGCGCGCGCCGCGATCCGCGATGTCGGTCGCGTCCTTGGTCACTCATACGGCGAGGTGGATCGGATCGCGAAGGCCGTTCCCAACCAGCTCGGCATCAGGCTCGACGAGGCGATCGAGACCTCCGCGGAGCTGCGCGGGATGGTCGATGCCGACCCGGCTGTCAAGCGGATCACCGACTTCGCTCGGCACCTCGAGGGTGTGGCCCGGAATGCCTCTACCCATGCAGCGGGTGTCGTCATCAGCCGCGAGCCCCTGACCGAGCTGATGCCGCTCCAGAAGGCGACGAACTCCGACGGGCTCATGAGCCAGTACGAGATGCACGCGATCGAAGCGCTGGGCCTTCTGAAGTTCGACTTCCTCGGGCTGTCGAACCTGACGATCCTCCGGCAGGCGGTCGACCTCGTCCGCGAGCAGCGCGGCATCGAGATCGACCTCGACGCGATCCCGCTCGACGACGCGACGACCTTCGACCTGCTCGCGTCGGGTGAGACGACCGGCGTCTTCCAGCTGGAGTCGGCCGGGATGCGTCGGTACGTCCGCGACCTCCGGCCGACGTCGGTCTACGACCTCGCCGCGATGGTCGCGCTCTATCGGCCGGGCCCGATGGACAACATCCCCGCCTACATCCGACGCAAGCATGGCCAGGAGCCGGTGACGTACCTGCATCCGCTGCTCGAGCCGTACCTGGAGAAGACCTACGGGATCTTCGTCTACCAGGAGGACATCATGTCCGCGGCGATCGCTCTGGGCGGCTTCACGGGTCCCGAGGCAGACACCCTCGGCTATGCGATCCGCAAGAAGAAGTCGGCCGTGCTGCGCGCTCAGAAGGAAAAGTTCGTCACGCAGGCGGCGGAACGAGGTGTGGCCGCGAACGTCATCGACGCCGTCTTCAAGGCGTTCGAACCGTTCGAGCGGTACGGCTTCAACAAGGCGCACGCCACCTGCTATGGCCTGATCGCCTACCAGACCGCGTACATGAAAGCCAACCACACGGTCGAGTACATGACCGCCGTCCTGACCGCCTTCCGCTCGAACGAGGAGAAGGTCGCGGCAGCGGTGGCGGAGTGCCGCAGGATGGGCATCGAGGTGCTGCCGCCCGACGTCCACACGAGCCATCTCGAGTTCACGGTGGAGGGCGACGCGATCCGCTTCGGGCTGCTCGCCGTCAAGAACGTCGGGCAGGGCGCGATCGAGTCGATCATCGCCGCGCGCGAGGAGGGCGGCGACTTCCGCTCGTTGACCGATTTCTGCACCCGAATCGACCTACGGCTTGCGAACCGCAAGGTGCTCGAGGCGCTGACCAAGGTCGGGGCGCTCGGTGCGTTCGGGCATCCGTCGCAGATCCTGCTCGGGCTCGACGACGCCGTCGCCGCTGCGCAGGCCACGCAACGCGACCGCGTGTCTGGCCAGACGTCGCTGTTCGATCTCGGCGCAGATGACGCGGCAGGGTTCGAGCGGCCGCTGCCCGCCGCGACAGAGGTCCCCGTCCGCGAGCGCCTCCGCTGGGAGAAGGAGCTCCTCGGGCTCTACCTGTCCGAGCACCCGATGGGCGAGGTCGCCGAACGGATCGCCCGGTTCGTGACCGCCTATTCGAGCGATCTGCGCGACGAGTCGCTCGACGGCCAGCGGGTCGTCGTCGGCGGCATCGTCACCGGCGTTCGAACCGTCATCACGAAGGCGAAGGCGACGATGGCGATCGTCACGCTCGAGGACCTGCAGGGCACGATCGAGGTCGTCGTCTTCCCGCGACTGTACGAGCAGACGATGGGGACCTGGCGCGACGGCGAGATCCTTCTGGTGGCCGGCCGGATCGACCACAAGAGCGAGGACGTGTCTCTGCTCGCCGATCTCGCGGTCGACTGGGACGCCGCGTCTGCCGAGGGCGAGGACGCCTTCGCGCGCAAGGTCGCCGCGGGCGACCGCGGAGCCGGCCGGCGCGGAACGAACGGGTACGCGAACGGCAATGGGCACGGGTCGGCGAACGGTGGGCCGAGGCCGGCGGTCACTGTCGGCCCGGGACGGGCCGACCGTGTCTTGGCGGGCGCTGGTTCGAGCGTCGCCGTGGCAGCTACGACGCCGGTCGCATACGTGTCGCCCCGCCGGGCAGGGTCGCTCGCCGACGTCGCGCCGGCAGCAACGCTCCCGGCGATCAGCCCGGCGGAGCCGGTGTCGACCTACCCCGCGACACCCGGTGTCGCACTCGGCGCCGACGACGACGACGAGCCGCCCGTCCCCGACGAGGCGAGGTCACGGATCGTCGCTGATGCGAGCGCGGACGCCCCGACCGACGCAGGGCCGGGCACGATCCTCCACGTCCGGTTCGCCGGCAACGCGCCCACCGACCGCGTCGTTGGTGCGATGGAGGCGTTCAAGACGGTGATGCGTGACCGCCCGGGTGGGACACGGGTCGTGATCCATGTTCCGGGACCCGGCGGCGGCGAGATGGAACTGAGGCGCGGCGTTGCCTACGACGCCGAGATGCTCGCGGAGGTGCGTCGGCGCCTCGGCGACGGGCTGGTCGACCTGCGTCTCAGCTGACCGCGGCTCAGCTGACCGCGGGCGTCGTCAGGCGTTCCCGGCGATCCGACGGACCTGCTGAACGGCAGAGAACTGCTCGTGGTAGTCGGCACGGATCAGGTTGAGGTCGGCGTCCGGTACATCGAGCTCCTCCGCGATTTCGTTGATCACCGCGGTCTCCTCGGCGGAGATCGTCCCGTTCGCGGCCATCACCGCGAAGCAGGCGCGCAGTACCGCGATCCGCTGGGCGTCGTCGGACAGCGCCTTGAATTCGCGGGTGACGACGTAGTCCTCGGTTGCGCCGACGGTCCGCGCCTGGAGCTTGGCCATCTCGGTCACCAGGACAGCTGTGGCCTCGTCCATCGACTCCTGGTGCTGGAGCTCGCGCTCGATCGCGGCGGTCTCCTCGTCGCTGATGTCCATGTCGGCGTTCGCGGCTCGAGCGAGCGTGTACGCCGCGGCCGCCAGGAACCGAGCCTTCTCGGGCGGCATCGCCTCGAGCTTTGCGACGATCCGGCGGACGGTCGCGGTGTCACCCGCGCCATCGGACGGCGGAGGAGGAGCCGGCCGTTCGACGATCCCGTCGTCGGCCTTCTTGGAACCGAAGAAGCGATGGAACATGGGACTCCTCTGCCAGCGCTTACCAGCGCTCGTACGCCGGGTGGTCGGGACCGACGGCGACGAAGGTGCCGCGGCATGTGGCCGTGATGATGCCACCTGACGACAGTTCCGCGTCGACGACGACCCGGTCGGCCTCGGTCGCGACTGGCCAGGCGCGGAGGTGGACGGGCCGGTCGACCGGGGTCGGACGGCGGAGTCGGACGGCGTAGTCGGCCGTCACGCAGCCAGGCGGTGCCGGCAAAGCGCGCTCGCGCATCACCTGCATCGCCGCCGTCCAGTTCCCGTGGCAGTCCAGCAGGGCGCCGATGATCCCGCCGTTGAGGACGTTGTCGAAAGCCGCGTGATGAGCGAGCGGCTGCCAGTCGGCGACGAGCTCGCCATCTTCCCCGGCGGCAGCCGCCGGGTGGCTCTCGATCCGAAGCCCGTCGGCGTTCGCCGGGCCGCATCCGAAGCAGCGGGACGATGGTGCGTAGCGCTGCTGGAGGCTGATGTCGGGCACCGGTCAGCGCCGGAGGTAGCCCGGGATCTCCGGCTCGGGGCCGCGCCACATGTCGAGCTCCTCCGTCGCGAACCGGCCGTAGTAGTTGACGAAGTGGCCGCCGTGGCCCTTCAGGATCCGATGCGCCTCGGCCTTCGGCGCGTCGTCGTGGACGTGGACCATCACGACCGCTCGACCGTCGCGGAGTGCCCGCTCGTAGACGGCGAAGTCGACGAGCTGGTCCATCAGCGTGAAATCGAAGGCGCGCCGCAGGCGGCCGAGCCAGCCCGACACCTCGCCTGTGCCGTCCACGCGGTCGGCGCCCTCGGAGCCGCGGAGGATCTCGAGATCGCGCGTCGCGATGCCGTGGGCGGTGAGGTCGGCGATCGCTGCGACCGCCTCGGTCGGATCGTCGACGACGGCGAGGAGACGGTTCGTCGGGTAGCCGATCGCTCGACGGGTGGACACCCGCCCAGCCTACACGCCGTCAATGGCAGTCAGCTGACCCCGTGTCCGTCCACGAGCTACCCGCGACCGGCATGAACCGCCACGCATAGCTCGATGACTTCAGCTCGAGCCGGACGACGCCGAGGACGCCGGTCTTGCGGACCTGCGAGTGGGCCCGGATGGTCGCGAACGGCCGCGACCCGACGCCGCCGGTCCCGACGACGAACTCGCGGATGCCCTTCGCGGCATCTGCCGTGCCGTCGGGTCGTTGCGGCGCAAAGCGCTCGTAGTCGTGGTCGTGCCCGTTGATGACGATGTCGGCGCCCGCGTCGTAGAGCGCCTGCCACAGCGGCCTGGTCGCCGAGGTGGCGCCGTGCTGACCGGAGCTGAACAGCGGGTGGTGCCAGATGGCAGCGACGCATGTTCGCGGGTTCGCGGCTAGGTCGGCCCGCAGCCACGTCTCCTGCGACGAGCCCGCGGCGCAGCCGACTGCGGCGCAGTTCGAGTTCAGGCTGTAGATGCGCCAGGTTCCGACGTCGTAGGCGTACCAGCCCTGTCCCGCAGTCCCGGCGCGCGAGCCGAAGTACGAGAAGTACGGCGCGGCGCCCGGCGTCTCGTATTCATGGTTGCCGGCCACCGGTCGGGTGCGCGCCTTGAACCGGCCCCACATCGGCGCATAGCACTTCGCGTAGTCCGTGGTCGAGCCGTGCTCGTAGGCGTTGTCGCCGGCGGTGAACACGGTCCCGGGCACGCGCTCGAGGATCCTCGTCGTTGCCGCGTCGCCGGTGTTCGCGCAGGACGAGATGTCACCGGCTCCGACGAGAACGGGATAGACGCTGGCGCTGTCGACGATCGCGAAGCCGTCGATCGAGACGCGCGGGTGACCTGCGGTCCCGAGGACGCGGATCGTGATCCGATGCCTGCCGGTGCCACTCCACGAATATGTGAACACCGCCCGCCGCGTTTGATTCGTCGTCGTGTGCAGGCTGACCGTGGCGACGGCCTTGCCATCGACCGACACACGGGCCGATCCGCGCGTCGGGCCGCGCGGCGCGATCCATGCGATCTGGCTGCCCGTGAACGTGAAGGTCGCGGTCTTCCCGGCCGTGCTCGCGGACTTGATCGTCCCACCGAGGTTCGCCGAAGACGACGACGAGCTCCACAGGCCGCCATATGTCACCGCCGCGGCGGTCTCGGATGCGAGACGGACGTGGAACCCGTTGCCGGTTCGCCACGGTCCGACGTTCCCGGCGCCGTCCGTGGCGCGCACCTCGTATTGCACCGCGCGCCCCGGGGGGAGCCCCTGTGCGACGCTCAGGCCGGTCGGTGTGGGTAACGGCACGTCGGACCACGCGCCACCGTCGAGCTTCCTTCGAAGCTCGTACTTGGCGACACCGGTCCCGATCTCCGCGGCCGCCGCCCAGGCGATGGTCAGCGGCACCGAGTTCGCGTCCACGGTCGCACCGCGCCGGACGCTCGCCATCGGCTCGAAGGAGAGTGGCGCGATCGTGTCCGGGCTGACCGTGACGTTGGCCTTCCCCGAGCGCGCGCCGACGGCCGCCGTGACCGTGCTGTCGCCGGCGTCGGACGACCGGAAGCTGCCGCTGCTCGTGAGCGTGCCGCCGCCCGTCTTCGACCAGCTCACCGGCTGGCCGGCGATGCTGACGCCGTTCATGGCGGCGTCGACGCCACGTGCCTGGAACGGGATCGTCTCGCCGGCCACGACGCGAGAGGTGCCGGGCCGGACGACGACCGCGTCGAGCGGCCCCGTCCGGATCGAGGAGACGACGAACAGCGCGTCGTCGATCGGTCGCTCGAAGCCGTCGGAGGGTCGATTGACGAGCGTCGCCTCGATGTCGCCGGGTCTCCGCACGAGCGCGGTCGTCGACCCGCCGCCGTCGAGCATGATGGCCTTGCCGACGCCGTCGGTGAGGAACAGGTCGGCGAGCTCGCTCGCCGTGACGCCTTCGCTGTAGCCATCCTTCCGGCCGTCCACCGCCGCGAGCGTCAACGTCCCATCTGCGCGCAACCCGATCGCCGTTCGGGGATGCGTCTCGGCCGTGATCGTCGAGGTCGGACGGATGCTCTCGTGCCCGCTCTCGACCAGCCACTCTCGGCCGCCGATCGCCTCGAGCGTGTTCTCCCAGCCCGACGTGATCGCCGTGGCGATCGTCACGGTCGTGCCGGGAACGAGCTTGGCGAGCGTGCTCTCGCCCGCGCCGTCGGCCGACACGACGAGCGCGCCGACGGGGATGGAGGTGTTCGCGCCCTTCGGCAGCACCGTCGCGACGGTCGCTGTCCACGTCCCGGCGACCCGGAGCGGCAGCGTCGCGCCGATCAGCACCGCCTCGACGCCGCCCGACGCCGTGTGCGTCGACGTTCCCCACCGTCGGGTGTAGAGCGCGACGTCGCCGCTTCTGCGGGGCTTGTTGATCCGGTTGATCGCGAGCTTCGTCACGGCGTCCGGGAACGTCAGCGACGCCCGAAGCGAGACGTCCCCGAGCCGAGCGTGCTCATCGACGTCCAGCCCGAGTGTCGGTCGCGTCGCGAGGCCGCCCGTGATGACCTCGCCGAGATGGACCTGGAGACCGGCGGGCGCGCGCGTGTGATCGGCCTCGGCGCCGAAGGTGTCGCCGTTGATCGCGGCGACGACCCGGTGACCGTCGCGCGAAACCCGCGCCGCCTGGCTGCGGACGGTCTCGAGCGCGTTGGGACCGCCCGACGGTCCCGAGACCTCGAGGCTGATGCCGGTCGCGGCCGGGTCCACGTTCACGAGCTCGACGACCTGTGGACCGGCCGTCGTCGTCCATCGGCCATGACGGCGCTCGACACCCGGGGCGACCGGATCTGCTGCTGTCGCGACGAACGGGTCCGTCGTGGACACGATGTCAGCGGCGCCAAAGGGGATCACGGGCAGTGCCGCGGCGGCATCCGATGGCGCAAGCGAGGCGACAACGGTCACGACGAGCAGGGCGGCGGCGCGCGTGCGGATTCTCACTGACATCCCCGGGGATCTGTGCGACGGCCGTGGCGCATCGTAGCAGCCCCGAATCCGAACTGTCGTTCTATCCTGCCGTCCGGGCGGGAGTGTCCGGTATACTGTCGGCTCACGCGGCGGTGCTGGAATTGGCAGACAGGGCAGACTCAAACTCTGCTGTCCGTGAGGGCATGTGGGTTCGAGTCCCACCCGCCGTACCAGGATCTGGAGCGGGCGCTCGACGCGTCGAGGCCGGATGACATCACGTCGGTCATCCGCGGTCATCTCCCGAGGATGAAGCAGGGAACCGGCGCGCGCCGACGGGCGTCTCGCCCGGGAACCGATGCTAGACTCGCCCAGCCTCAGAATCGCCGTCCGGAGGGATCCCCCGACCGTGGAGGACCTTCGCTCGACGACGGTCACCGACGACCCCGTCCAGCGCCGCGACATCGTCCTACTCGAGAGAGCCAGAGATGGCGACCTCGACGCGTTCAACGACCTGGTGACCCTCTACCAGGACCAGCTGTTCGCGCTCGTCGTGAGGATGGTCCCGGACCGCGATCAGGCGTCGGATGCGGTCCAGGAGGCGTTCTTCTCGGCCTTCCGGAACCTCGCGTCGTTCCGCGGCGGGAGCGTCAAGTCGTGGCTCAACCGGATCTGCGTGAACGCGGCGATGGACCAGCAGCGCGCCAAGAAGCGCCGACCCGTCCAACCGTACCCGGAGCTCGACGACGACAGCTGGCAGCCACCGGCGGGGATCGAGGCCGACCCCGAACGCACCGCGCTCGACAGCGAGCGGACGCGCATCCTGGGCCGCGCTCTCGCGGGGATCACCGACGACCAGCGCGCGGCGATCGTCCTGTACGACGTCGAGGGATACGACTACTCCGAGATCGCGGACATGACCGGCGTCTCACTCGGGACCGTCAAGTCGCGGATCCACCGGGGCCGGCTCGCCCTCCGCGCTCTGCTCGACGACCGGATGGAGCTCTTCCGTGGCTGACGGGTCCGATCGCCACGCGAGCCATGATCCGGCACTCGTGGCCAGCCTCTTCGACGGCGATCTCGCCGATTCGGATCTCGCGACGGCCCAGCTCTGGGTCGCGACGTGCCCGTCGTGCGCCGCGCTCCACGCGGACCTCCTCGCCCTCTCGCAGGCGACCCGGAGACAGCCGACCCCCGCCCGAGCTCGCGACTTCCGGCTGACCGCCGAGGACGCGGCTCGGTTGCGCGCGGAACCCGTCGCCGCGGACGCCCGTCTCAGCGGCGTGATGACAGACCGAACCGAAGCGGCTCAAACCGCCCACGCCAGCCACGACACGATCCTTGTCGCGTCGCTCGCAGATCATTCGCTGCCCGAGGCCGAACGCGGCCCAGCCCAGGATCTCGTCGCTTCATGCGCCGAGTGCGCTGCACTCCATGCCGATCTGATCGCCCTCGTCGCCGCGACCCGCGCGATGCCGACGCCGCCCCGACCGATCGACTACACACTCACCCGCGGTCATGCCGCGCGGTTGCGCCCGAACCCGTGGCGACGGCTTGCAGCCGCCGTCGGATCCGCTCACGACGGCCTCACACGCCCGCTGGCCATGGGTCTCACCGCACTCGGCCTGGTCGGCGTTCTCGTCGCATCCGCGCCGACCATCCTCCAACCGTCCGCTGAGACGGGGGGCAGCACAGCCACGAGTCAAGGGATCGCGGCCTCGGAGCCGATCGTCGATGCAGCGCCTGCCGCCGGTGCCGCCGATACGTCGGGCGAAGCGGCAGGTGCAGCCCCGATCCCGACCGAAGGCGCCCTCGCCGCCGCGTCGGCGGCACCGGACCGAGCCGGCTCCAGTGTCGCTCCGGTCTTCGGTGCGGCTGCGGCTCCGGCCGCGAGTCAGCCGGCCCAACCCGTCGCCGACGGGATCGAGAAGGGGACGCTGCCGGGTCCGTCTGTCTCGCCGCCGGATGACACCGCCGCGGTGACGACGACCGCGCCGCGTCCGGCGTCCGCGAACGGCCTCCTGATCGTCTCAGTCGTGCTTCTGATCGCCGGCGTCGGCCTGTTCCTGCTGCGCTGGGGAGCGCGCCGCCTGACCGACGGCTGACGCCAAGGGCCCACGCGCGGGCCTACCCGAGAGGCCCCGCGGGTACACTTTCTCCGTGCCCAGTGAACGCCTCATGCTGCTCGACGGCAATGGGCTCATCTACCGCGGTTACTTCGCCCTTCCGCCCCTGACGACGTCGAAGGGCGAGCTCGTCAACGCCGTCTTCGGCTTCTGCAGCATCGTCCTTCGAGGCATCGCGGACCTCAAGCCGGACTACGTCGCGGTCGCGTTCGACCTCCAGGGACCGACCTTCCGACACGAGCAGTACGCCGACTACAAGGCCACCCGCCAGCGGATGCCCGACGACCTGCGCGACCAGTTCCCAAAGGTCCGCGAGGTCGTCAAGGCGCTGCGGATCCCCGTTTACGAGCTCACGGGGTACGAGGCCGACGACGTGATCGGGACGATCACGGTCGACGCCGAGCGGCGAGGTCTCGACACGACGATCGTGACCGGCGACCTCGACATGCTCCAGCTCGTCACCGACCACACACGCCTGATGACGACGCGCTCCGGTGTCGAGAACACGATCCTCTACGACCCGGCGCGGATCGAAGAGCGCTTCGGTCTCGTGGCCGGCCAGATGATCGACTACAAGGCGTTGAAAGGCGACCCGACCGACAACATCCCGGGCGTGCCGGGGGTGGGGGAGAAGACGGCGGCGAAGCTGATCCGCGACTACGGGACGCTCGAGGCGCTGTACGAGCGGATCGCGGACGTCAAGCCGGACAAGCTCCGCGACAAGCTGGTCGAGCACCGCGATGCCGTGTTCATGGGCAAGGACCTCTCGACGATCGTCCGCGACCTGCCGGTCGAGTTCGACCTCGAGGCTGCGCGGCTCGGCGACTACGACCGCGAGACGGTCATCCGCCTCTTCCGCGAGTACGAGTTCCGCTCGCTCATCGAGCGGCTGCCGGCGATGACCGGCGAATCCGCCGGTGACGCCGCCGAGGTACTGCGCGGCGTGGCGACGGACGGCTCCGTGCCCGCGGCGCGCGTCGCCGGGACCGTTCGACCGAGTGGCTGGGGCGCGCCGCGGCCGAACCGGCCGGTGAACGAAGGCGGCGGCCTCCAGCTGTCGCTCGATTTCGATGCCGTGTCGGCTCAGGCCGTCTCGGGCGAGCGTC
>JBJMNA010000123.1:0-4308 GCA_045804485.1 Chloroflexota bacterium | reverse complement strand
GTGGCCGATCTCGCCGCCATATCCAGCGACCCCGGTCAGTGGGCGGCCGTCGGCGATCAGACCGCCGCCCACGCCGACCTCGCCCGAGATGAACAGGACGTCGCCGAACCCGACGGCCGCTCCCCGGCGATGCTCGGCGAGCGCCGCAAGGTCCGCCTCGTTGGCGACGGAGATCGGGACGTCGAGCGGCAACGCGCGCGTGAGCTCCTCGCCGAGCGGAGCATCGCGCCAGCCGAGGTTGGGCGCCATCGACACAAGGCCATCGCTCCTACGCACGATGCCGACGACCGCGACCCCGACGCCGATCAATGGCTCGTCCACGGGTCGGCGCGCGCACACCTCCGCGGCCAGACGCGCGACGGTCGCGACGATCGTGTCGACCGACGACTCGCCACGGGGCTGGTCGATCGAGATCCGGTCGAGCACCTGGCCGCCCAGCCCGACGATGGCGACGGCGATCGAATCGACCTCGATGTCGATGGCGAGGACGACCGCGCCCTCCGGGTTGAGCTCGACCAGGGGTGACGGGCGACCGGGGGTGCCCAGCGAGATCGCCGGGCCCTCCGTGACGAGACCGGCCGCGACGAGTTCGCCGATGAGGCCGCGGATGGCGCTCCGGGTGAGGCCGGTCTGGGCGACGAGGTCCGAGCGCGACAGCGGACCGCGCCCGTGGAGCTCGCGGACGATCGCGCCGAGGTTCCCCCGGCGGACGGTTTCGCTGCGTTGCCCGAGGTCGTCGCGGCCCATCGTCACCGGATTTGTGTTCCTCTCTTCCAAATCGTGTGACAGACTGGGCCACGCGGACAGCCGGCGTCAAGTCTCGGCGGCGGGATCTCGCGACCGTGGAGGCCTCCCGAGGATGATCCGATGACCGACCTGCGCTGGGGGATCCTGTCGACCGCCGACATCGGCCGCGGGAAGGTGATCCCGGGGCTGCTCAAAGCGGACCGCTGCGAGGTCGTGGCGATCGGCTCACGTGATGGCGCTGCGGCGCGGCGGGTCGCGGATCAATTCGGGATCGAACGTGCCCATGGCTCGTACGAGGCGCTCCTCGCGGACCCCGGCGTCGATGTCGTCTACATCCCGCTCCCGAACCACATGCACGCTGAGTGGACGATCGCCGCGGCGCGTGCCGGGAAGCACGTCCTGTGCGAGAAGCCGCTGACCCTCAATGTCGCCGATGCGGAACGCGTCATCGATGCCTGCGAGCGCGAGGGCGTCCGGCTGATGGAGGGGTTCATGTACCGCCTTCATCCGTCGTGGATCGCCGTGCGCGACCTGGTCGCGTCGGGCCGGATCGGGAAGCTGCGGACGATCCAGAGCTGGTTCTCGTACTACAACGACGACCCGGCGAACATCCGAAACCAAGCCGAGGCAGGTGGCGGCGCGATGTGGGACATCGGTTGCTACACGGTCAACCTGTCGCGGATGCTCTTCGACGGCGAGCCGGAGACGGTCGAGGCCTCGATCGAACGCGATCCGGCGAGTGGCGTCGACGTTCTCGCGAGCGCGGTCCTCGGCTTCGGCGATGGCATCGCGTCGTTCACGGTGTCCACCCGGGTCGAGACCGACCAGCGCGTCCACATCTACGGCACAGATGGCCGCATCTCGATCGGGATCCCCTTCAACATCCCGCCCGATCGGCCGACCGAGGTGTTCGTGACAGCCGGGGGCGCGCCGCCGGTATCGCCCGCGACCGAGGTGCTCACCTTCCCGACGACCGATCCCTACACGGCCGAAGCGGAGCGGTTCGCGGCCGCGATCCTCGACGGGCTTCCGACGCCGATCCCGCCCGCGGACGCGATCGGGAACATCCGCGTCATCGAGCGGATCTTCGCCGCCGCTGACCGTGCCGGGGGCGGGTCCTGACGTTCTTCGCTATCCTCCGCACGCCTCGTGCGGCGCGGCGACCGTCACGGCATCCCATCGAGAGGTAGCACCGCGTGGATCCCGCGTCGCCGGTCGCCACTGACGCAACCCCGGCGACGTCAGTGCGAGCGCGGCAGACGGGGCGTCGGCGGGCGTTCGTGATCGGGATCGTCGCGGTCGCGCTCGTCACCGTCCTCGCGGCGGGCATCGCCGGGCTGACGCGTTCGGGCGGTCTGGCGGGCTCGGGCGCCGTCCCGCACTTCGTTGAAGAGGCTCGCGCGGCCGGCATCGACCACACCTATGGCGGCGATTTCGCGTTCGCCGTCGGCGGTGGCGTCGCGACCTTCGACTGCGACGACGACGGCCGGCCGGAGCTCTATCTCGCCGGCGGAGGAAGCCCGGCCGCGCTGTACCACAACGACAGTCCCGTCGGTGGTGCACTGCGGTTCAACGTGGTCGCAGACCCCGCCACGGATCTCATCGGCGTCGAGGGCGCATACCCGCTGGACATCGACGGGGACGGTCACGTCGACCTCGCGGTCCTTCGCGCCGGCGACAGCGTGCTGTTGCGCGGGCTCGGCGACTGCCGGTTCGAGCGCGCGAACGAAGCGTGGTCCTTCGATGGCGGCGATGGCATGGCGACCGCGTTCAGCGCGACGTGGGAGGGGTCGGGCGCGCTGCCGACGCTCGCGGTCGGTGACTACGTGAAGCTCGATGCGTCCGGGGAGCCGACCCAGGATTGCGCGGAGGGCCGGTTCTATCGGCCGGCTGGCGCCGCCGCGACGACGCCTCGCTACGCGCCGCCGATCGCCCTGACACCGGGCTATTGCGCGCTGTCGATGCTGTTCAGTGACTGGGACCGGTCTGGCCGACGTGATCTCCGCGTCAGCAACGACCGCCATTACTACGACCGTGCCGCGGGCGAGGAGCAGCTCTGGCGGATCGAGCCATCCGCTCCGCCGCGCGCCTACACCGCGGCCGACGGCTGGAGCCAGGTCCAGGTCGAGGGGATGGGCATCGCGTCCTATGACGTGACGGGGGATGGCTTTCCCGACGTCTACCTCACCAGCCAGAGCGACAACCGGCTCCAGGCCCTCGCGTCGGGTCCCGAGCGGCCGACCTACACCGATATCGGCCATCCGCGGGGAGTCGATGTCGCTCAGCCGTTCACCGGGGGCGACGCCTTGCCGTCCACGGCCTGGCACGCCGACTTCCAGGACATCAACAACGACGGCTTGGTCGACCTCTTCGTCGCGAAGGGCAACATCAGCGACCAGCCCGACCATGCGATGAAGGACCCGAGCAACCTGTTGATCGGCGAGGCCGACGGGTCGTTCAGGGAAGCCGCGGAACAGGCAGGAGTGCTGTCCTTCGCGCGCGGACGGGGCGCGTCGCTCGCGGACCTGAACCTTGACGGGCTGCTCGACCTCGTCGAGGTCAACTATCTTGACCGGGTGATGGTGTGGCGGAACGTCGGCGCGGGTGACGCGACGACGCCCGCCCCGATGGGCCACTGGCTGTCGGTGCGCGCGACGCAACCCGGACCCAACCACGACGCCATCGGGGCGTGGATCGAGGTCCAGGCGGGCGGCCGGACCAGCAGGCGCGAGCTGACGGTCGGCGGCGGCCACCTCAGCGGGGCGCTCGGTTGGATGCACGTCGGACTCGGATCGGCGACGGACGCACAGGTCCGGGTCGTCTGGCCGGACGGCGAGGTCGGGCCGTGGCTCGCCGCCCCGGCGGACGGTTTCGGCGTCATCGAGCGTGGCGCCTCCGCGATCACCCGCTGGGACCCGCAGAAGGACCACTGACGATGACGACGCCGACCCGTCACGCGCGTCTGACGACCGTCGGGCTTCCCGACTTCGGCATGCCGGACGAGATCCCCGAGATCCCGGCCGCGCTCTATCCGCGTCGGTTGGCGGCGCTGCGCGAGCGGGCGAGGACGAGGGGTTTCGACCGGCTTGTCCTCTATGCCGACCGCGAGCACAGCGCCAACATGTCGTGGCTGACCGGTTTCGACCCGCGGTTCGAGGAGGCCATCCTCATCGTCGGGCCGGACGGCGACCCGCTCGTCCTGACCGGCAACGAGTGCTACGGGATGGCGGGTGCTGCGCCTCTGCCGATGCGTCGCGAGCGGTTCCAGGACCTCAGCCTGCCGGGCCAGCCACGCGACCGGTCGCGGCCGCTCGCGACGATCTTCGCCGAAGAAGGGATCAGGCAGGGGAGTCGGGTCGGTGTCGTCGGCTGGAAGACGTACGACCGTCCCGAGCTCATCGATCTGCCGGCGTTCATCGTCGATGAGCTGCGCGGGCTCACGGGATCGACCGGCGTCGTCGAGAACGCGGTCGACCTGCTCATCGACGCGGGTGACGGCCTCCGCGTCACGAACGAGGTCGAGGCGCTGGCGGCCCTCGAGGCGGCGGCGTGCCGGACGTC
>JBJMNA010000122.1:0-7407 GCA_045804485.1 Chloroflexota bacterium | reverse complement strand
GACGAACCGGTCAGCGAGGGATCAGGCTCCCCCCGGTCGTCCGCCGTGACCCTACGCGCGGGGCGTCACGGTGGCGTCTGGGTCTCGGTCGCGCATCTCGTCCGGGCCTGATGCCGGAGGCGAACTCACCCGTCGGAGATGGCGAACCCCACCTGCCGGCCGTGCTCCTTCGACAGTGCAAGCCACACCTTCGCCATCTCCTCGAGAGGTTTCGCATTCGAGAGCGGGCCCGCATCCTCGGCGCGGAAGCCGAGCTCGGTCGCCAGTCGCATCGCGACGCCCTTCGCCTCGGCGTCATCCCCGGCGACGAACATGGCGGCCGGGGTGGTTCGCTCGCGGGCGGTCGTGAGGTTCTCGAATCCGATCGTGTTGAACGCCTTCACGACACGGGCTCCGGGAAACAGCTCGAGCAGGTCGTCGCTCGTACTCTTCGCCGCGTCACCGCCGAATCGGTTCATCGCGTCGATGAGCACCACGCCGTCAAGTGGCGGCATCTCGGCGGCGGTCGGCCGGACCGCGTCGGGACGAAGCGTGAAGACGACGACATCCGCGCCAGCGACGGCCTCGCGTGGCAGGACCGCGGTCGAACCTGCCGTCGAGTCGACCGCCGCACGGACCTTCTCGCTCGCTGGGTCGCGGACGCCGTAGACGATCGAATGGCCCGCCCGACTCAATGCCGCGCCCAGTCCACCACCGACGCTGCCTGCCCCGATCACCGCGATCCGCATCGACACGCTCGAACTCGACCCGCTACGCCTCGGCGATGACGCCGATCGAGATCCGGAACCCGGCGCGGCGCTGGAGAGCCGGCATGAGCGTTCCCTGGCCGACCGGCTCATCGCCCGGGAACCAGCGCGCCCATTCCTCGTTGAAGATGTCGAACTCGGTCGGGTCCCTCAGCGACCAGTTGGCCCAGACGACCTTGTCGAGGGAGGTACCGGCCTCCTCGAGCTTCGCCTTCAGGTTCGTCAGGCACTGACGCGCCTGTTCCTTGATGTCGCTGCTCTTGACGATGCCCGTCGCCGGGTCCACGGGACCGATCGACGAGACGTACACCATGCCGCCCGCCCGGACGGCCCGGCCCATCCCGACCTGCTGCCCTGTCGCATCGATCGGGGCGAGGCTGTCGCCGGTGCCCCAACGCGACTTGCCGTGGACGGAGATGGCCGGGCGACTCGGGTCGACAGGCGGGATCCCGAACTCGCCTGGCGGGAGTTCGACGCCCTGCTCCTTGAACCGGCTCATGAACGTCGGCCGGATGCCGGTCGGCTGCAGGGTCCCGATGATGCGACCGTCGCGGACCCCGGTCTGCTCGAAGGTGAAGATGTCCTGGAGCAGGATCTCGTCGTCGTCGATCCCGTAGACCTCGGTGATGTTGACGATCTTGCGCGAGCCGTCCTTGAGCCGGGCGGTGTGGACGATGAGGTCGACCGCCGAGGAGATCTGCTCGCGGATCGCACGCAGCGGCAGCTCGTAGCCGGTCATCAGGATCATCGTCTCGAGCCTGCGAAGCATGTCTGCTGGCGTGTTCGCGTGGCCGGTCGAGAGCGATCCATCGTGGCCTGTCGTCATCGCCTGGAGCATGTCGAGCGCTTCGCCTGCGCGACACTCCCCGACGATGATTCGGTCGGGGCGCATGTGCATCGCGTTGCGAAGCAGCGCACGGATCGTGATCTCGCCTTGGCCCTCGAGGTTCGACGGACGGGCCTCGAGCGTGATCAGGTGCGTTTGTCGGAGCTGAAGCTCGGCCGCGTCCTCGATGGTCAGGATCCGCTCGTCTTCGGGGATGAACGACGAGAGGACGTTGAGGCACGTCGTCTTGCCCGAGCCAGTGCCACCGGAGACGAAGATGTTCAGGCGAGCCTCGACGCAGGCGCGCAGGAAGTCGAACATCTCGGGCGTCGCGGTCTCGTACCGGATCATGTCCTCGACGGTGATCGGGCGCGCCGGGAACTTCCGGACCGTGATGACGGGGCCGACGAGCGACAGTGGCTCGATGACCGCATTGACGCGCGAACCGTCGGGCAGGCGGGCGTCGACGCGCGGGCTCGTCTTGTCGATGCGGCGACCGAGCGGCGTGATGATGCGGTCGATGATGCGCAGGACGTGCTCGTCGGACAGGAAGACACTGTCGATCCGCTCGATCTTGCCCCCGCGTTCGATGTAGACGTGGTTCGGGCCGTTGACCATGATCTCGGTGATCGTCTGGTCGGTCAGGAGAGGTTCCAGCGGGCCGAGCCCCGCCACTTCGCCGACGAGCTCGTCGACGAGACTCTGGCGTTCGACGCGGGTGACGATGAAACCCTGGGCATCGATGACGCGATCGACGATGCCCTCGACCTTGAGCCGAAGCTCCTTCGGGTCGCTGGACTCGAACAGCGAGTGCGATTCGGTCGACACCTCGGCGACCAGCGCGACGCGGACCGCGCGCAGCGCACCGCTCCGCGCGGCGATCTGTGCCGGGTTGAGCGCGACGGGAGGGGCAGTCGGCGGGGGCGGTGCTGCCGTCGCGGCTTCGAGGGCCTCGGCTCGCTGTTGCGCCCGCTCGACCCTTTGCAGCAACGACATGACCGAACACCTCCCCGGAGATCCACGCCAACCCTGGGCGCTGTGGACCGGAGGATAACGCCCAATAGCCCGAAAGGACTACGGGGCGCCACGATTCGGTGCGCCAAGGCAACCAAAGCCGGGGTCCGCGGGAGCTCGGATGGTTCGGTCTTGTGGGCTAGCGGTCGGTCGGGTGGGAAGAGGTCACCACGCCATCAATCGAGGTGGCACGCCTCGTTCCAGCGGTCGATGACGGGCGATCCGTGCTCGTGCCCGAGGACCGACAGGGTCGCCGTCTCGAGCGAGAACAGCCCCCCGGACGCCGGCGGCAGGCCGAGCCAGCGCGCGGCGAGGACCCGGAGCAGGTGTCCATGCGAGACGAGCAGAACATCGCCGCGGACGCCCGCCAGGCGTGCGAGCACGTGGTCAGCCCGTCGTGCGACATCGTCGAGCGTCTCACCGCCGGGCCAGGGGCCGCGCCAGATCGACCAGCCCGGATGGCTCTCCTGGATCTCGGCGGTCAGGCGACCCTCGAGGTCTCCGTAGTCCCACTCCTCGAGGTCGGAGTCGGCCACGGCGGCGTCCCCGAAACCGGCGATCATCGCGGTCTCCGCCGCACGCGACAGCGGGCTCGTGAGGACCACGGCGAACTGATGACCGGCGAGCCGGCGTCCGAGGTCTTCGGCCTGGGCACGGCCGGCACCGGTCAATGGGACGTCGGTGCGGCCCGTGTGACGACCGAGTCGTGCCCACTCGGTTTCGCCGTGTCGGACCAGCCAGACGTCGTCGGCCATCAGACGTGTCCGAGGTTCGTGTCGGGACGGATGGCGTCCGCCGGGTCGGCAGCGAAGAATTCGCGCGGTTTCCACCCGAACAGGGGCGCGAGCAGCGCTCCCGGAACCTGGCCGATGCGGGTGTTGTATCGATAGACCTGATCGTTGTAGAGCTCGCGCCGCGCCGCGATCATGCCTTCGAGGCGCTCGATCTCGTCCTGGAGGTCCTGGACGTTCGTGCCGGCCTTGATGTCGGGGTACCGCTCGATGACCGCCAACAGCGACCGGACCGCCGCCGTCGTCGCCTCCGATGTCGCTGCCTGGTCGGGGATCGGCACGCTCGGTGTGTACTCCGCACGCGCCTGGGTCACGCGCGTGAGGACGTCGCGCTCGTATGCCATCAGCCCGCGAACGGCGGCGACGAGATTCGGAAGCTGGTCGTGGCGCTGGCGCAGGACGACGTCGATGTTCGACCACGCCTTGTCGATTCGCTGTCGGAGTGACACGACAGCGTTGTAATTTGCTAGCACGATGTACGCGACGACCATGACGAGGAGCAGGGCCGCGAAGAGCGCGGCGACCTCCGGCATCGTCATCGGCCGAAGCCGCCAGACAGATCGATCGCGACGACCATCGCACTGACGATCGCGAGCACCGCACCAAGGAGCCCAAGGGTGAATCGGGTCTGCCCCCGCTCCACGACGGCATCGGGCACTCCGTAGGCGATCAGCAACGGAACGTCGGGTGAGGCCGCGACCACCAGCGCCTCGGGCGCGATGTCGAACGTCCGGCTGATCCTTGCCGCGGCGTCCGGCCCGGCGAGCGGCAGCGGGTCGGCCGCGGGATCGAGGGTCGGCGCGGCAACCGGATGCCCGATCCCGAAGCCCGGGATGGCGGCGTTGCCCCAGGCCGCCGCGGGGTCGGCAGCCAGATGGCCTTCGGCGCGGGCCTCGGCGAGGTCCGCCATCACTTCGGGATCGTCGAGGGCAACGTCACCGCCAAGGCCGACATCGGCGCCGTCCGGATCGTCGAGGTCCGAGAAGGGGAGGGCGCGCCCGATGATCGTGACCTGGTCGCCGGGCTCGAGCCGCAGTTCTCGGTACCGGCGCGCGCCGTGTCGGTCGCCGATCCCACCGAGCGTGCTCGTCGACGCCGGCTGATGGGTTTCCAGGAGTGCGGCGACCGCGACCGCGCGGTCGATCTCCGCCGACTGGGTTGACGCCCCGCGGCGGATGTCAAGACCGACAGGCTCGGCGCCGGTCATATCGGTCTCGCCCTGGAACCGGAGAGCGGCGTCGAACCGGGCACCGCGCGGGAAGACGCGAAGGCTGCCCGACGCGTCGCGGATCCGAAAGCCGATCGCACGCTCTTCGGTGTAGCCGGGATCCGTCGTTCGCCCGTTGGAGGCGCGGCCGACGCTCGCGCGGTAGTAGACGCAGGGGACGCTCTGGAGAAGCGAGATGAGGGTCATCTCGGCAGGTTCGACGATCCCGGCGAGCCGGATCTCGCCGGCCGCGACGGATGCGATATCGGACGTCGAGACGTCGCCGACCTGCAACGTGGACCGATAACCGGCCAGCCCGCGTGCGAGGAGGACCAGTCCGGCGACAACGCCGAAACCAGCCAGCAGTGTCAGCCCGGACGGGACGATCGACGCCACGCCCGCATCGTACGGGACGGAGCGGTCAGTTCGGTCGCTGGCCCGGGACGACGGCGGCCACGACGAGAACGACGCCGACGACGACCGACAGCACCGGCCACCACGCGTCGAACTCGAGCGACGGCAGCGAGTCACGCACGAGGAACAGGGCGCCGAGCCCGATCAGCACTGCACCGAGGATGACACCGCTCCGGGCGCGGTTCGGGCGATCTTGGCGGCGCGGCGGATCGTCCGGCGTCCGGGCGCCAAGCGGCACGATCGAGCCATCGGGGGCTCGCCACGCTCCGTCGGGCACCGGTCCCGCCACGGCAGGATCGACGGCCGTGGACCGCGGGCGGGGTTCGCTGATCGGGACGCCAGCGTCGTCGGGCGCGTTCGGCACGACGATCGCCATCACGACGTACACGAGGAGCGCGAGGCCGCCGGTCAGGAAGACGAGCACCGCCCAGACGATCCGGATGAGCGAGGGATCCGCGTCGAGCCGTTCCGCGACGCCGCCGGCGACGCCGGCCAGGATCCGCTCGTCGCGCGATCGATACAGACGGTCATCCACAGCCGTCCTCCGGGTCCAGGGTGAAGGAGCCGGCATTCGCCTTCGTGTCCAGGTCGATCTTGACGGCGGCACTCTCGAAGCCGGGCGTCGTCCACGTCGAACCATCCTGGACGAGGCCGTGACCGGCGTAGTCGTAGTTGGCGAATACGGACTGCCCGGTTCGCAGCCGAATGCCGGCTCCGGCCGGGACGCAGAGCTGGACGGAACCGGCGTTCGCCTGGATCGATCCTGTCACGGACAGGTTGGGCAGGGTCACACCGAGCGAGCCGGCATTGAGACGCAGGTCGACGGTGGAGATCGCCGCGACAGAACCGAGTCCGAACGACGCGGACCCCGCATTCACCTGCGCCCTGACGTCCCCGAGCGTCGCTCCGGCGAGATCGAGCGTGCCGCGGCCGGCATTGACCTGGACGTCCAGCCCGAGCGTCGCGGCAGCCGGCAACGTCAGCCGCCACGTGTCACGATCGCCAAAGGCGAACCAAGCCGTTCCAGGCTCGTGGCGCGACCGGACCTCGAGCGTCGACTCGTCCGACCGGACGGTCGGGCCCGAGCCGTCCTTGTCGCTGCCGTCGAGGTGCCAGTTCGAGCCTTGTGCCGCGCCGACTGTCATCTCGCCACAATCGAGTGCGAGCGTGACGTCGCCGGTCGATCCGAACGCGCCGTCGCGCGCAGGGAACGGTGTCGCTGTGGCGTTCGAGCCACACGACCCTGCCGAGAACCCCGAGACGCCGACGCTCAAGAGGCCGCCGACCATGATGCCGATCGTCGCCGCGACGATCAGGCCGCCGATGAAGTCGAAGCGCGTTCGTGACAGCACGAGCCCGACGCCGATGCCGATGAGGATCAGCGGCCAGAGGTTAAACAGCCGGCCGAGGTCGTCAGCCGAGATGTACCCGCCGCGGACGGCGAGCGGGATCGCGCCGACGAGGATGAGGAAGATCCCCCAGCCGAGGAACCCACGACGGATCTGCATGGCTGAACCGTATTGGAGTGCAGCGCAGCCACAAACGGCCGAATGTCCACTAATCGTGTGACACCCGTGTGCTAGCCTCCCGCGGACGAACGGAGGTTCTGATGCGACTCAAAGCGTGGCGCGCTCGCGCTCCCGTCCAGGAGGCGGTCGCCGCAAAGGTCATGCGCATCGTCGAATCCGCGTTGGTCACGATCGGTTCAGACGCGGATCCCGAGTGCTGGGTGGTCTGGGGCGACGACCCCGCGATCCGGTACCTCATCTTCGTCCCGATGCCAGCCGGGCTCGCCCAGGTCAACGTCCGTGTGAACGTCCCCGGCGAGGGACCGCGCGCTGCCGCCAAGCTCGTTCGCTGGGCGCGGGTCCAGACCGGCGAGCTCTCGGTCGAGATCCACGGCGGGCACCGCCTCGTGACGTTCCAGGTCGAGGGGAATGTGCTCACAGGCGTCGACACGCAAGGGGACGCGATCGCGGACTTCGCCCAGGCCCTCTTCGCGGCGATGGATGGCCGAGCGGCGCCAACCGTCCCCCGGCGACGAGTGGCGGCACCCCGGAAGACTCCCGTGAAGCCGCCCCGCCCGACCCGCCTGCCGGCAGTCCGGGGATCGTGACCGGGGTCAGGTGCGTCGTGTTCGATCTCGACGGCGTCCTCGTCGACTCGGAGATCTGGTGGGACGAGGTCCGTCGCGCCTTCGCCGACGCGCACGGAAGGGCGTGGACGGCGGCGGACCGCGAGGCGGTCATGGGTGCGAACTCGGCGGCGTGGGCGAGGATCATGCGAGAGCGCCTCGACCTCGACATGCCCGCCGCAGAGATCGAGCGCGCGATCGTCGACGGCGTCGTCGGTCGCTACGGTGACGAGGGTGCGCCGCTGATCGAAGGCGCGATCGAGGCAGTCCGGCGG
>JBJMNA010000121.1:0-3427 GCA_045804485.1 Chloroflexota bacterium | reverse complement strand
GAACCGCTCGAGGACGGACGCTTCTGCCTCCTTGGCCTGGAGGAAGAGTGGATCGTCGCCGTCGCCGCCATCGAGAAGGACGACGACCGCGAACAACCCGACGCTCCCGACGCCGACGACCTTCATGGCGGTGTCGACCAGTGAGTACCGGTCGAGCAGCACCCGCCGATCCTCCTGGATGGTCTCCCGGTACGCGCGGAGCGACGTCTCGGCGAGAGAGAACGTCAGCACTCGAGGATGGGTGATGATCGGTGGGTGGTCGACGATCCGACGCTTCCCGGCCTTCGTCTCGGTCAGCTTCGGCAGCTCGTGGAGCGCGTCATGATGCGCTGCCGACTTGATCGTCGCCTCTAGATATGGCCGGGCGCCGCTGTCGACCGCGGCAAGGATCGCGGTCGCATCGACCTTCGCGTAGAAGACCTCGATCGAGCGCATGTCGGCGTAGGCATGCATCCGGTCGCGGTACGAGCGGATCGTCCTGCGCAGAGCGTGACGGCCGTCATGCGCGCTGAAGCCGCGACTCCGGGCGGCGACGACGACGCTCGTCGCCAGACGGAGAAGGTCCCATTCCCACGGCCCCTCGAGTGTCTCGTCGAAGTCGTTGATGTCGAAGACGAGGTCGCGTTCGGGCGACGCGAAGAGCCCGAAGTTCGATAGGTGCGCATCGCCACAGAGCTGCGTCGTGATGCCGCTCACGGGCACGGACGCGAGGTCCGCTGCCATCGGCAGCGCCGCGCCACGGTAGTACGTGAAGGGCGAGACGAGCATCCGGCCGTAACGGACCGGGACGAGGTCCTTCAGCCGGGTGACGGCCTGCTCCTCGAGGAGCGCGACCGGATCCGGCCGGTCGGCCGCCGGCTTCCAGTCACCGACCGCCTCCGGCGGGACCGCCTTCCGCGCTGCGTCTCCGACCGCGCGGCGTTCCGCGGCGGTCGTCGCGGTCATCGCCGGGCCGCCCGCTACGTCGTCGTCGGAGTCGTCGGGGTCGTCGGGGTCGTCACGGGACTGACGGGGCTCGGCGGCGACGACGGTCCGGCCGCTCCTTCGAAGGCCGCCACGACGTCCTCGGGGGTCGGGAAGATGTTGCCGGCTCCGATCTTCGCGGTGAGGCCGTATGCGTCGAGCAGACGACGAACCTCGGGATCGACGTCGCACAGCACGAGCGTCGTTCCCCGTGCTGTCAGCTCCTCGACGACGGCGCGGATCGCGTCGGCACCCGAGTAGTCCACGTCACCGACGGCCGAGGCGGCGATGCACAGCCAGCGAAGCGGCGGGTCCGCGTTCGTGGCGACGTCGAGCACCTCCGAGGTGAACCGCGTGGCGTTCGCGTAGTAGAGGCTCGCCGCGAAGCGATAGAAGGCGAGGCCCGGCCGGACCTGGACGTTGCTGTCGAGTGCGCTGAAGGTCCGCTCCCCGCCCGGCGCGACGCCGACGAGCCGATCCGCAGGGCGGTAGCTGTGCTCGATGTGGAGGACGACCGAGAGCACGATCGCGAGGATGATTCCCTGCTCCACGCCGACGACGACGACGGTCGCGGCGGTCAGCGCCGCGACGACGAACTCACCGCGCCTGACGCCATAGATGTCGCGCATCCCCTTGACATCGACGAGCCGTATCCCGATGAGGAAGACGACCGAGGCGAGGACGGCGTTCGGCATGTATGAGAGCGGTCCGGTCAGGAAGAGGAGCACGACCACGACGATCGCGCCTGCCGTGAGCTGCGCGATCTGGCTCCGGCCGCCGGCGCTGTCGACCATCTCGGTCTTCGTCGGGCTGCCGTTGACCGGGAACGTGCCGCTCAGTCCCGCGGATAGGCTCGCCATGCCGAGCCCCACGAGATCGACGTTCTCCTCGAAGCTGTCGCCGTACTTGATGGCGTAGGCGCGCGACGTCGCCGCGCTCTGGGCGAGGATGACGACGAACAGCGAGATCACCATCGGCATCAGCGCCGCGATGTTGTCCCGGGTGATGACGTCCTGCGGCAGGCCGATCTGCGGGAGGCCGCCCTGGATGGGACCGAGCGTCGTGACGCCTCGCGCGGCGAAGTCGAGCAGGTAGCTGAGCACGATCGCCCCGACGACCGCGATGAGCGCGCCCGGGATCTTCTTGTTCACCCGCCCGAGTCCCAGGATCGTCGCGAGCACCGCCAGCGAGACGGCCAGCGTCGCGTAGCTCGTCTCACCTGCCGCGATCGCGCGGAGGGTATTCGCGAACTTCTCGAGCGTCGTGCCGCTCCCGTCCGACACGCCGAACATCCCCGCGACCTGACCCATCGCCACCTGGATCCCGACGCCGGTCAGGAAACCGATGAGGACGCTCCGCGACAGGAAGTTTGCGATGAACCCGAGCCGGAGGATCCGGGCAAGCAGGAGCACGACCCCGCACATGAGTGCCGCGAGGCCGGCGAGGGCGGTGTACTCCGGGGTACCGGCGACCGCCCCCGTCGCGACGAGCCCGGTGGCGAGGATCGCCGCCGTGGCCGAGTCCGCCCCGACGACCAGGTGCCGCGACGATCCGAAGATCGCGAAAAGAAGAACGGGCAGCAGGAGCGTGTAGAGCCCGGTGACGACGGGCATGCCGGCGATCTTGGTGTAGCCCATGAC
The DNA here is from genome assembly GCA_045804485.1 of Chloroflexota bacterium. Lineage (GTDB taxonomy): Bacteria > Chloroflexota > Limnocylindria > Limnocylindrales > CSP1-4 > SPCO01. Next base: position 824 of record JBJMNA010000121.1, on the reverse strand, counting down.
CTCGGGGATGGCCAGGGCCGCGAGTGTCGCGCCCGCGACGAGGTCGAGGGGAACGCGCTCCGCGAGGATCGGCAGGATCCCGCCGAAGAGCGGCGGTGCCGACCGCTTCACAGTGGCCTTGGTCGCAGTCGTCGCCATGGTGTCCCCTCCCCACCGCAGCCCTCCGACGGCGATCGGCGGGGCGGCGCTCGTGTGGCCGACATCATAGGAGCCTCGGACGACCGACGACAGACGGTCGTGCGGTGCGCTCCATGCCACGGTGCTAGCCTGTGGATTCCGCACGACGTCGACCGATGTTCGGTGCTCTCAGGAGGGACTCGAGATGGCAACGAAGCCAGGGGCCGGCGGCAAGCGGCTGGCGAAGTCGACGACGAGGGCGACCGCGAAGACCGCCCCGAAGACCGCTGCGGCCGCGGCCGCGAAGCCCGCCAAGGCCGCGACCAAGGCCGCGGCCAGCAAGACGGCCGCGAAGACGGCCGCCAAGCGGACCTCGAACTCCTCGAAGTCCGCCGGCAAGTCCCGGGCGACCTCGAACGCCGCCGCGACGGCGGAGCTCGCGGCGCGCGTCTCCGACGCGGAGGCGATCGACGGCGCTGAGCGCGTCGCGGCAGGACTCGACGTCGCTGCCGCAGCCGCCGGTGCCGCAGCCGCGGGTCGCGCATCGGTGACGGCCGGTGCCAGCGATCTCACTCGTGGCACGGACGAACTGGTCGTCGCCGAACGCGTCGCAGCCCTCAGCGAGGTGGTCGCCGCAGCGGGCATCAACGACGTCGAGGAAGGCGCACGACTGCTCGCGACGTCCGAGGACATCACGATGCTCGGTG
>JBJMNA010000120.1:0-5846 GCA_045804485.1 Chloroflexota bacterium | reverse complement strand
GGTCGACGCGCTCGGCGGGGTTCCCTGAGCGGAGTCGACTGGTCGACGCTGGGGCGCCGGCGGCGACCACGCGAGACCACGGCTACCATCAAGGAATGACACGTGACACGCACCGGCCCCTCCGCGAGGCCTGGATCATCGAGGCCGTCCGTACGCCGATCGGCCGATACGGTGGAGCGCTCGCGACCGTCCGACCGGACGACCTCGCCGCCGCCGTCCTCCGCGCCGTCGTCGAGCGATCCGGCATGGAGCCCTCGCTCATCGAGGACGTGATCCTCGGCTGCGCGAACCAGGCCGGCGAGGACAACCGGAACGTCGCACGGATGGCCCTCCTGCTCGCCGATCTTCCCGTCGGAGTCGCCGGGCAGACGGTCAACCGGCTGTGCGGCTCGGGCCTCCAGGCGATCAACTCAGCGGCGCACGCGATCGCCGTCGGCGACGGTGATGTCTTCATCGGCGGCGGCGTCGAATCGATGACGCGCTCGCCGTATGTCCAGCTCAAAGCCGAAGGCCCGTGGGACCGTGGCCCACGCGAGATGGCCGATACGACGCTCGGCTGGCGGTTCGTCAACCCGCGGCTCGCCGAGCGCCACTACCCCTACTCGATGGGCGAGACTGCCGAGAACGTCGCCGAGCGCTGTGGCGTCTCACGCGAGCGCCAGGATGCGTTCGCACTCCAGAGCCACCAGCGTGCCGTTGCGGCGATCGAGGACGGCCGGTTCGCCGAGCAGATCGTCCCGATCACGGTCCCGCAGAAGAAGGGCGAGCCGCTCGTCATCGACCGCGACGAACACCCGCGCGCCGATACGAGCCTCGAGGCACTGGCGCGACTGCGTCCCGCGTTCCGGCCCGACGGCGGCAGCGTCACGGCGGGCAACACGTCGGGAATCAACGACGGCGCGTCGGCAGTGCTACTCGTCGAGGCGGATCGTGCTCGCGCACTCGGGCTGAAGCCGCTTGCGCGCGTGGTCTCCACTGCGGTCGCAGGGGTCGACCCGGCGGTGATGGGCCTCGGCCCCGTGCCGGCCACGCGGAAGGCGTTGGAACGCGCCGGGATCGCGACGGACGACCTCGACCTGATCGAGCTCAATGAAGCATTCGCGTCGCAGTCGCTCGCCTGCATCGACGAGCTCCGCCTCGACCCCGCGAAGGTCAACGTCAACGGCGGCGCGATCGCGCTCGGCCACCCGTTGGGGAGCAGCGGCGGCCGCCTCATCACGATGCTGACCCACGAGCTTCTCCGGACGGGCGGCCGGTACGGGCTCGCGACGATGTGCATCGGCGTGGGCCAGGGGATCGCGACGGTCATCGAGCGCGTCGAGGACTGACCCTCAGCCGGGGCGCTCGAGCGCGTAGATCGTGCGGGCGCCGGCGAGACCCTTCAGCTCGTGCTCGCCACGGCTGACGAACCCGAGCCCTGAGCCGTCGAGGAGATCGCGGGTGGTCGAGCTGACGAGCACCTCGCCCGATCCGGCCAGGGCCGCGACCCGCGCCGCGGCATGCACCGCCAGCCCGCGGGCCTGACCGCCGGCGATGGCGACTTCACCGGTATGCAGCCCGGCCCGGACCTCCAGATCCAAAGCCCGCACCGCCGCCGTCATGGATCGGGCGCATCGGACCGCCCGTGCGGCACCATCGAACAGCGCCAGGAACCCGTCGCCAGTGGTATTGAGCTCGCGCCCGCGCCAGCGATCGAGCTCCGCCCGCATCACCTGGTTGTGCGCGACGACGACGCGCCGCCACGCCGCATCGCCCATCCGGCTCAATCGCGCGGTCGAATCGACGATGTCGGTGAAGAGGATCGTGGCGAGGACGCTCTCGTTCTCATCGGGCTGGACGCCGAAGACTGCGGCGCTCGCGACCTCGACGCTGTCGAACGTCTCGTCGCCGGCGACCCACGCGTCGTGCCCCGGCGGGATCTCATAGACGTCGCCCGGACCGATCTCGATCTCCGTTCCGTCGTCCATCCGGATGTGCAGGACGCCAGAAAGCACGTACCCGACATGACGGTTCGGGCACGAGATCGTCCCGACGACGGGCTTGACATCCTTCGACCACCGCCAGCCGGCCTCCCACGTGAACCGCGCGATGGAGGTCTCGTCGAGGTTGACGACATCGACGTGCCCGAATGGGAAGGTCCGGACGATGTCCGGCGCGGACATCAGGTTCTTCCGCTGCAGCCGAGGCATGCGGCAATCATCGCGCACTCCGGGGCGAGCGCGACCGTCGTGATAGCCAGCTGGTACGAGAGTTTCGGCGCTTGTGCTTGTCGAAACCGGTTGCCGTGCGTACGATGTGCATGGAAACGAACGTTCCATCGCGAAACCGACCCACGCACGCTCCCGGAGGGAACCGCTCGATGATCGACCAGCAGCCGACGACCGTGGTCTCGCTCACAGATGCCGCGGTGCTGAAGCTCGGCGAGTTGACGAAGGAAGAGACCAACCCCGCGATCGGGCTCCGCGTCTATGTCTATTCCGGCGGCTGCTCAGGCTTCCGCTACGGGATGATGCTCGAGGACGCGCCCACGCCGGAAGACCGCGTGCTCGACGTCAGCGGGATCAAGGTCTACGTGGACGGCCAGAGCGTCGATCTCCTGAAGGGCTCGCAGATCGACTATGTCGACACCCTCATGGGCGCGGGCTTCACGGTCAACAACCCGAACGCGGTCGCGGCCTGCGGCTGCGGCTCGAGCTTCCGGACCGCCGACGATGGCGGCGCGCCGCGGGGCTGCGCGCACTGACCGACTGAGCGACTGATGGCGGGACCGCCCGCCGACGCACCGCACGAGCCGCCGGGCGACCGGCGGCTTCGTCATGTGTTCCGGACCGTCAGGCATCCGTCAGGTTCGCGTGGACGCGGCGTCACACGGCTGGAACACGCAGCGGTCTAGACTCCGACCACGCATCGCCGCCGAACCGCACGGTGAGGTTGATGGAGATCCCGCTCTTCCCGCTGCACACGGTCCTCTGCCCGGGCATCGTCCTGCCGCTGCACATCTTCGAAGACCGCTATCGCGCCCTGACGCGTCACTGCCTCGACACCGGAGAGCCGTTCGGCGTCGTCCTGATCCGTGAAGGCGCCGAGGTCGGCGCCTCGACTCACACGCTCGCGCTGGCCGGCGTCGGAGCGCTCGTCGAGATCCGAGAAGCCGGGCGGTATCCGGACGGTCGATACGATCTGCTCGCGGCGGCGACGGGACGTTTCGCGATCGAGACCGTGGACCCCGAGCGCGAGCCGTACCTCGTCGCGGACGTGACGCCGCTCGAGGACGACGTCGGTGACGAGGCGCGTGCCGAGCGGTTGTCCGCATCGGCCATCCGTCGATTCGTCCGGTACCTGGAGCTCATGCGAGCGCGCGACGGCGAGACGTCCGAGGTCCTCGACATCCGCGTCGAGGTGGACAGCCAGGAGCCTGGCTCGGGGTCGACGACGTCCGCCGAAGACGAACCGGAACTTGCGGAGCGCGCCGCGTCCGGCGCAGCCGCCGGCGAACGGTCGGAGAGCGGGTCAGAGGATCGTCGCCGCGACCTCGTCATCCCGGACGACCCGACGGTGCTGTCGTACCTGCTGTCCGGGATCGTCCAGCTCGAATTGCCTCGGCGGCAGGCGCTCCTCGAAGCCGCGACCACGGTGACCCGTCTCGAGTCGCTGATCAGGCTGCTCGACCGCGAGGTCGTGCTGCTCGCACACCGCCTGCGCTTGTTCTCGCCGGATGCCGCGCTGTTGCGCGGACCCCGTCGGAGCTGACCCGGCGGACGTGCCCGGACCGACCGGACCGCGACCTACTCGCTGAAGCGCTCTTCCTTCCAGGGGTCGGCGTCGTTGTTGTAGCCGTAGCGCTCCCAGAAGCCGAGCTGGTCGTGGTCGAGGAATTCGAGGCCGCGGATCCACTTGCTGCTCTTCCAGAAGTAGCGCTTCGGGATGACCAGCCGCAGCGGGTAGCCGTGCTCGAGCTCGAGCGGCGCGCCCGCGAACGTGTCGGCGAGCAGCACGTCGTCGTCATCGAGGACGGACAGCGGGACGTTGGCGGTGTAGCCCTGCTCGGCGTGCGAGACGACATGCGTCGCGTTCGCGCGGACGCCGGCGATCTCGAGGATCGTCTGGATCGCGACGCCCTCCCAGTCGGTGTCCAGCTTCGACCAGCGCGTCACACAGTGGATGTCCGTGTGGACGGTCTTGCGTGGGAGGTCCTTGAACTGCGCCCAGTTCAGCGTGAACGGTGCGTCCACCTCGCCCCAGACCTTGAAGTCCCAGGTCGCGAGGTCGGTGTGCGGCACCGATCCGTAGTGCAGGACCGGGAACTTGTCGGTCTTGTACTGCCCGGGCGGGATCCGCTCGGCCATCGCCGGATCCTGTTCCTTCGTGCCGAAGAGACGTTCGAACATGGGGCGCTCTTTCCTCGTGCTTGTGCGACGCGAATGGTCTCACAGGAACGTGACCATTCGATGTCTCGGAGACCGCGCGCATCGTGCGGTACCCTTCGCGCGTGCCCACCCTCGACCCCACGCCGACGGTCACCGCCGCGCCGCGCCTCGTGATCGTCATGCCCGCGTACAACGCGGCTCGGACGCTCGAGCGGACGTATGCGGACATCCCGCACGACATCGTCCAGCGGATCATCCTCGTGGACGACGTGTCGCGCGACGAGACAGTCCAGATCGCGCGCCAACTCGGGCTCGACGTCATCATCCACAGCCAGAACCGTGGCTACGGTGGCAACCAGAAGACGTGCTACGACGCGGCGCTCGCGGCGGGCGCGGACATCGTGGTCATGCTCCACCCGGACTACCAGTACGACGCGACGAGGATCCCCGCGCTCATCGCCCCGATCGCGGCCGGGACGCGCGATCTGATGCTCGGCAGCCGGTTCCTCGGCGACCCGCTCGCCGGTGGCATGCCCCGCTGGAAGTACATCAGCAATCGCTTCCTGACCGGCCTCGAGAACCTCGCGTTCGGGCTGCACCTGTCCGAGTACCACACGGGCCTGCGCGCGTACAGCCGCCGGCTGCTCGAGACCGTGCCGTACCAGCTCAACAGCGACGACTTCGTGTTCGACCAGGAGCTCATCGCGCAGGTCGTCGCCGCGGGGATGGCGGGACGGATCGGCGAGGTCGCCGTGCCGACGCGCTACTTCGAAGAGGCCTCGTCGGTCGGCTTCCGCCGGAGCGTCGTCTATGGTTTGTCGACCCTGCGCGTCGTCGCGCGCTACGTCCTCCACCGCCTCCGGGTCCGTCGCTCGAGGAAGCTCGCGGCGCGCCGCCGGTCGGACTGAGGCGTCATGCGGATCAGCCGGGGCGCGCTCCTCCGCGGGATCCTCGGGATCGCGATCAGTGTCTTCGCGATCTGGGTCCTCATCCGCTCGGTGGATCTCGCAGCGGCGTGGACCGTCCTCCGGACGGCGTCGCCTGCGTGGATCGCCGTCATGCTCGTCACGACGACCGTGGACATCGGTGCGCGGGGCGCGCGGTGGCGGGCCTTGCTCGCACCGATCGCGCCGCTGCCGTATCGGCGGGTCCTGGGGTACACATACATCGGCTACCTCGCGAACAACGTGCTGCCGGCCCGGATCGGCGAGCTCTACCGGAGCCACGCGCTTGGTGACGGCGAGGGCGTGAGCCGCACGACGGTCCTCGGCACGGTCGTCGTCGAGCGTGTCGTCGACACCGTGATGGTCGTCGCGATCGCCTCGCTCGCGGTGTTCGTGCTCAGCGTCCGGGGCGTGATGACGAGCGCGGTCCTCGTCGGGGTCGCATTCGTCGCCCTGCTCGTGATCGTCCTGGGGCTCGGGATGGCGGCGCATCGCCTGCCGGGCGCCGACCGCGTCGGGGCGCTCATCGCGAAGC
>JBJMNA010000119.1:0-7452 GCA_045804485.1 Chloroflexota bacterium | reverse complement strand
GGTTGTCCGGCCGGAAGACCGCTGCCGCGACCTCGCGGATGGCCTCGGGCGTGACCGACAGGTAGCGCGGCAGCATCCGGTTGATGAGGCCCGGGTCGTCGAACAGCGTCGCGTACATCGACAGGCGGTCCGCGCGCTCCTCGACCCGCTGGAGCGCGCCGAGCTCGTCCGATTCCGTCAATGCCTTGGCGCGCGCGAGTTCGTCGTCGCTGACGAGCTCGGTCGCCAACCGGTCGAGCTCCTCGTGGAGCACCGTCTCGACCCGATCGACCTCGACGCCCGGCCGGACCGTCGCCCAGCCGGCCGTGACCGACGCGCCACCGGTGAATCCGAGCGTGAAGACAGCGACGTCTTGCGCGATCCGCTCGTCGCGGACCAGCCGCCGGTTGAGCCGGCTGCCCTTTCCGCCCGACAGGATCTGCCCGGCGAGATCGAGCGCGTCCAGCCGCGGGTCGCCGAAGACGGGCGCCCGGTATCCGACATGGATCCGTGGCAGCGGGACGCGGTCGTGGACGACCTCGCGACGCTCGCCACCGAGCGTCGGCGGGAGCGACAGGTCACCGAGCTTCGGGATGTCCGGGTTGGGCGGGATCGCCCCGAAATAGCGCTCGGCGGCGCGCAGCACATCGGCCGTGTCCACCGCGCCGACCACCGACAGCACGGCATTGTTGGGCGCGTAGTAGGTCCGGAAGAAGTCGCTGACGTCCTCGACCGATGCGGCGTTGAGGTCGTCCATCGAGCCGATCGTCGAGTGGTGGTACGGGTGCTCCTCGGGGAAGAGGTGCGCCTGGAGCTTCTCCTGGAACGATCCGTACGGCCGGTTGTCGTACGACCAGCGCTTCTCGTTCTTGACGACCTCGCGCTGGTTGTCCAGGTTCTCCTGGCTCAGCGCATCGAGCAACGTCGCCATCCGGTCGGCCTCGAGCCACAGCGCGAGCTCGACCTGGTGCGCGGGCAGCGTCTCGAAATAGTTCGTCCGGTCGAGCCAGGTCGAGCCGTTCATCGTCCCGCCGGCCGCCTGGACGAGCGCGATGTGCTCGGCCTTGGCGACGTGGCGCGAGCCCTGGAACATGACGTGCTCGAACAGGTGCGCGAAGCCCGTCTTGCCCGGGACCTCGTGCTTGGAGCCGACGTCGTACCACAGGTTCACTGCGACGACCGGAGCGAGGTGATCCTCGGCGACGATGACGCGCAGTCCGTTGTCGAGGCGGTCGTCGCTGAAGGCGACGTCGGGGACGCTGGTGGGCACGGATGACCTCGATGAGGGCTTGGCCGCGGTCAGATGGACCACAGCATGAAGATGGCTGTGATGACCGCGGCGATGGCGCCACAGTACGCCACCAGCCATCGCGCTGCCGCCCGGTCGGCGGCCTTGTCCGTTGCATCCGTGACGCGTTCGGTCGTGTCGGAGCCGGTGACGCTTCGGATGCCGGCGTAGGCGAAGCCGGCGCAGAACTTGCGGCGCGCCTGCTCGAGGCTGATCAGCCCACCCCAGAGCGGGAAGACGACGAGCGCACGCGCGAGTGGCGGCGCATCGACGACCAGAAGGACGACCGCGAGCGCGGCCGCGATGGCGACCCCGGCGATGCCGAACGCACGTCGCTTGGCGATCTCGCGCGGCCCGATGTTGCACGCGCCGGCGCGATAGGCATCGGCGGCAGGCTCGAGATACTGGATCTGCACGGGTCCCCCGGTTCGTTTGTAGACTCCGGACCATGATGCTGCAGAACCGCATCGGACGCCTTGGGGCGGGCGTCGCGCTTGCGGCCGTCACGCTGTTGCTCGTTCCGGGTCTGGTGCTGGCGCACGCCGAGCTCGAGACTCCAACGCCCGCCGACAAGTCGACCGTCACCGAGCCCGTCGCCGAGGTGTCGGCGCTCTACAGCGAGGCGATGAAGCCCGAGGAGAGCACGCTCGTCGTCAAGGATCCGACGGGCACCGAGGTCGCCAAGGGCAGCATCGATCCCGCGAACGACAAGCGGATGGTCGCGACGCCGACGGTGCCGCTCGCGTCAGGGAAATACCGAGTGGAATGGACGTCGGTGTCAGCCGAGGACGGGGACGTGGCTCGCGGGATCTGGACCTTCACGGTCGCCGTCACGGCCACACCAGCGGCCTCGGTGGCGGCGAGCGCCGCGGCGTCGGCGACAGCGCTACCCGCCACGGCCGTCGCGACGGTGGTCCCCTCCGCGACCCCGGCGGGCGACGGGACTGCTGCCGGAAGCAGCGGCGACGTCGTCCTGCCCATCATCGTCGCGCTCATCGTGCTCGGCGCGGGCGCTGCCTACCTCCTGTCCCGACGCAACCGCCCGACCGACCAGGCATGAACCAGCGGGCGGCGCCGTCGCTCGCGCTCGTGGCGCGCACCATCGCAGCCCTCGCCGGGGTCACCGCGATCGGCCTCGCGGTCCCGGCGGTCGTCGCCGCGCACACCGTCAATGCGACGTATGCGAGCCGTCTACCACTCGCCATGTACGTCGTCGGGGCGGCGATCACCGTCGGGCTGTCGTTCGTCTTCGTCATCGTCCGCGACGTTCGCGCGGCAACGCCCGACCTCACGGCCGAGGGCACGCTCCCACCGGCCTGGATCCGCTGGCCGCTGCGGATCATCGGGCTCGTCGGCTGGGCCTGGATCATCGCCCAGGGCATCGCCGGGGGATCGAGCGATGGCGACGTCGCGACCCTCTTCCTGTGGGTCTACGGATGGGTCGGGCTCGCGATCATCTGCGCCGTCATCGGCCCGGCGTGGCATTTCCTCGATCCGTTCTCGACCATCCACGACATCGGCGCAGCGATCCTTCGCGGCCTTCATGTCAACGGCTGGGACGTCGCCGACTACCCCGCATCGCTCGGTCGGTGGCCCGCCACCATCGGGTTCGCGTTCTTCGTCTGGATCGAACTCGTCGTCCAGGCGGGACCGTCGATCCTGTTCATCGTCCTCGTCGGGTACACGGCGCTGACCGTGGCGATGATGGCGCAGTTCGGGCGCGACGAGTGGCGGTCACAGGCCGAGACGTTCACCGTCTGGTTCCGGCTCCTTGGCCGGCTCGCCCATTGGCGGCTGGTCGACGAGGAGGGACGGGTCCACACCCGCGCGTTCGGAAGCGGACTGCTGGAACCCGGCTGGACCGCGGCGGACGTGACCCTCGTGGCGCTTGGTGTCTCCTCGATCATCTTCGACGGCCTGTCGCAGACCCAACCGTTCTTCCAGCTGTTCGGGGCGCCCGGACTCCTCGAGAAGACGTTCCTGCTGTTCGCGTTCCTCGGCATCGTCGTGCTGCTCGCGTTCGCCGTCGCTCGGACCGTCGGGATGGGTGCGATCGGAGCGGGGCTCCTGCCGATCGCCCTCGGCTACCTCATCGCCCACTACCTGACCTACCTGCTCATCGACGGACAGCGGATCCTCATCGCAATCTCCGATCCGTTCAACAAGGGCTGGAACCTGTTCGGGACCGCCTTCCACACCCCGACGGGCGACTGGCTGCCGCCCGGACTCGTGTGGACGGTCCAGCTCGCGGCGGTCGTCGGTGGCCACATGCTGGGCGCCTGGGGTGGCCATGTGGTCGCGGCCGCGGACGCACCGGCGGGCATCTCGGCCCAGGCGCTCCAGAGGCGGCAGATCCCTCTCGCGCTCGTCATGATCGGGCTGACGACGCTGACGCTGTGGTCGCTGGGTCAGGCGATCATCGTGTCGCCGCCAGCGAGCTGAGCGGCCGGCCGGGCTCGGGGACCCACGATCCGAGCGACCGGACCTCGCCGAGCCGCGCGGCGATGGCCGGATCGAGTGCTTCCGCGGCGGCGACCGCGGTCTCCATGGCGGTCAGGCACAGGATCCCCTCGGCGGTCGCGGCGAGGCGGATCTCCGCGGCGTCGCGGACTGCCCCTGATCTAGGCGTCGGCGTATTGACGACAAGCCTGACCTCTCCCGATGCGATGAGGTCGAGGATCGCGGTCTCCCCCTCGGCTTCGTTCGCGTCCTCGCCGAGCTTCGCGACCGGGCGCGCCTCGTATCCCGCCCGCTCAAGTGCGCGTCGCGTCCCCGGCGTGGCCGCCAGTCGGTAGCCTGCCGCGGCGAGCGCCGACGCCAGGCGCGGCAACGAACCCTTGTCGCGATCCGCGATGGACAGGAGGGCGAGCGCACCGTCGGCGCCCGGCCGCGGCGGCACGAGAGCGGCGCCGAGAAGCGCCTTGGCGAGCGCGACGCGCGGGTCGGCGGCGATGCCGATGACCTCGCCGGTGGACTGCATCCCTGGCCCGACCGACGGGTCCACGCCGCGCAGCTTTGCCGTCGAGAACGCCGGTGCCTTGACCGCGACGAAATCGGGTGGTGGAAGGTGGCCTCCGTCCCATCCGAGTTCGGCGAGCGTGGCGCCGAGCGAGATCCTGACGGCGAGCTCGACCATCGGGACGCCGGTGACCTTCGACATGAACGGCACGGTCCGCGAGGCGCGTGGGTTGACCTCGATGAGGTAGACGCCGTCGTCGCGGACGATGAATTGCGCGTTCACGAGCCCGCGTGCCCCGAGGGCCAGGACGATCCGCTCCATCGTCGCGACGATCAGTGCCTGGTCGCCGTCGGAGACGGTCTGCGGCGGGAAGACGCCGACCGAGTCACCGGAATGGACGCCGGCACGCTCGACGTGTTCGAGAAGCCCCGGGATGAGCACCCGCTCGCCGTCGGAGACTGCGTCGATGTCGACCTCGATCCCCTCGAGATAGCGATCGATGCGGACCGGCCGGTCGGGGTCGACGACGGTGGCGGCCGCGAGCTGCCGAGCGAGGTCCGACGGTGAGTAGCAGAAGTCGATGGCAAGACCGCCGATGACGAACGACGGCCGGACGATGACGGGGTAGCCGATCCGCTCGGCCAGCGTCAATGCCTCCTCGACCGAGTGGGCCATCCCACCCTCGGGCTGCGGGATGCCGAGCCGGTCGAGAAGAGCCGAGAACCTGGTCCGGTCCTCGGCCTGATCGATCGCCTCGAGGTTCGACCCGAGGAGCGGGACGCCACCGCCGGCCAGCGGCGCGGCCAGGTTCAAGGGCGTCTGGCCGCCATACGCGACGACGGCGGGCAGAAGGTCCGCGTCGTCGGGAGACTCGGCGTCGATGACGCTCCGGACGCTCTCCGGGTCGAGCGGCTCGAAGTAGAGCCGGGTCGACGCGTCGAAGTCGGTCGAGACCGTCTCCGGGTTCGAGTTGATCATGACGGCGCTCCAGCCCGACCGACGGAGGGTGTCGGCCGCCTGCACCGCGCAGTAGTCGAACTCGATCCCCTGCCCGATCCGCACGGGTCCCGAGCCGATGACCAGGGCGGCCCGTCGGGGCACCGGTGGCGCCTCGGGCGCCGACCCCGCGGCCGCGTAGGTAGCGTAGAAATAGGGCGTCTCGGCGGCGAATTCCGCGGCGCACGTGTCGACCATCGCGTAGCCCGGCCGGAGACCGAGCGCCAGCCGGGCCGCCCGGATCTCGTCGGCGGTGGTGCCTGCCAGGCCCGCCAGCTCCCTGTCGCCGAACCCCGCCCGCTTCGCGGTCGCAAGGAGTGTCGCGGCGACGGCGTCCGCCGGGTCAGCGATGCGTGACCCCGTCGCGGTCACCTCCGCCTCGAGTGCGACGTTGCGCCCCATCTCGGCGAGGAACCACGGCGAGATACCGGTCGCCTCCCGGACCACGGCTTCCGGAACGCCCCGCCGCAACAGACCGAGCAACCGCCACAGCCGGCTGTCGGACGGCGCGAGGAACCGCCGAAGGACGATCGGCGCCGCGGCCCGTTGAGCGTGGCGCGTCGATTCGCACGCTTGGCCGGCCTCGTCGACCCACTGGATGGGTTCGTCGGCGTCCGCGTCGCCCGCGTAGACGCCCGCGAGATAGTCGAAGGTCGGGCGCCAGCCGTCGTCCTCCGCCAGCGGCCCGACACCGGCCTGCTCGAGACCGCGCAGTGCCTTGTTGAGCGCCGAGCCGAACGTCCGGTCGATCGCCATCACCTCGCCGGTCGCCTTCATCTGGCTGCCCAGGCTCCGGTCCGCGCCCGGGAACTTGTCGAACGGGAAGCGCGGCAGTTTGACCACGACGTAGTCCAAAGCCGGCTCGAAGGCCGCCACGGTCGTCCCCGTGACGACGTTCGGGATTTCGGCGAGCCGACGCCCGATCGCGATCTGCGCGGCAACCCGGGCGATCGGATAGCCCGTCGCCTTCGACGCGAGCGCCGAGGAGCGCGAGACGCGCGGGTTGACCTCGATGACCGCGTATTCCGTCGAGTCCGGCGAGAGCGCGAACTGGACGTTGCAGCCACCCTCGACGCCGAGGGCACGGATGATGGCGAGTGCGGCGCTTCGGAGCCGCTGGTGGACCGCGTCCGTGAGCGTCTGGACGGGCGCCACGACGATCGAATCGCCGGTGTGGACGCCGAGTGGGTCGACGTTCTCCATCGAGCACACGGCGATGCACGTGTCGTCGGCGTCGCGCATGACCTCGCACTCGATCTCCTGCCAGCCGACCAGGCACTTCTCGACCATGACCTGGCCGATCGGGCTCGCGCGGAGGCCCGAACGCACCCGTTCGCGATATGCGGGCTCGGTCTCGACGATGCCGCCGCCCGTGCCGCCGAGGGTGAACGCGGGCCGGACGATCGCGGGCAGCCCGATCTCGCGCAGCGCCACGTCGACGTCGTCCGGCTTTTCGACGATCCACGACGGTGCATAGGGCTGGCCGAGCCGGTCGAGCAGGTCACGAAACGCCTCGCGGTCCTCTGCCATGCGGATGGCCTCGAGCGGCGTGCCCAGGAGACGGATCGGGTGGCGATCGAAGACGCCGGCTTCCGCCATCGCGGTCGTCAGGTTGAGTGCCGTCTGGCCGCCGAGCCCCGCCAGCAGGCCTTCCGGACGCTCCGCCGCGATGACGGCCTCGACCGCCTCGACGGTAAGCGGCTCGAGATAGATGACGTCGGCCACGGACGGGTCGGTCATGATCGTCGCCGGGTTGGAGTTGACGAGGATCGTCCGCACGCCCTCGGCGCGGAGGGCCCGGCAGGCCTGGGTCCCTGCGTAGTCGAATTCGGCCGCCTGACCGATGACGACCGGACCGGACCCGAGGATGAGGACCGACCTCGGCTTCGGTCCGGGTGGCGTCACCGGGCCCGCTCGCTCGTCGCAGCGACGAACCGGTCGAACACGGCGAGCGCGTCGAGCGGACCGGGCGCGCCTTCGGGGTGGTACTGCACGGTCTCGATCGGCTTCTCACGGTGCCGCAGCCCCTCGACCGAGCCGTCATTGAGGTTGACCTGGCTCACCCGAAAACCAGAGGCGGCAGGAAGCGACTCACCGACGACCTGGACCTCGTGGTTCTGCGCCGTCACCTGGACCAGCCCGAGCTCCACGTCGTGGACCGGATGGTTCGCGCCGTGGTGGCCGAACCGGAGCCGGGTCGTCTCGCCGCCGGCGGCCCGCCCGACGATCT
>JBJMNA010000118.1:0-4640 GCA_045804485.1 Chloroflexota bacterium | reverse complement strand
CTCGTAGACGCCGACGACGAGCGCGCCGAGGTCCCGGGCGTTGCCACTCCCCGTGGTCCAGCCGCCGACCACGAGCTCCTGTTCGGGCCGGATCTTGATCTTCAGCCAGGCGCTGGAACGACGTCCCGGCTCGTACCGCGACCGCTTGAGCTTGGCGACGATGCCTTCGAGATCCTGCTCCTGGGCGGCCGCTCGGAACGTCTCGCCCTCGCCATCGACGTGCGCCGCGAAACGGACGCGCGGGTGGGTGCGAAGGATGCTCTTGAGCAGGCGCTTGCGGTCCTCGAGGGCGACATCGAGGAGCAGCCGGCCGTCGAGGTAGAGCAGGTCGAACGCCTGGTAGACGAGGTTCGGTGCCCCCTTCACCCCGGTCCGCTCCTGGAGAAGGCTGAAGTCGGGGTGACCGGCCTCATCGAGCGCGACGACCTCACCATCGACGATCGCCTGCCGCGCGTCGATCCACGTCGGCGGCCGGAGCAGGCCCGGGAAGTAGGACTCCGCATCCTTGAGGTTGCGGGTCCACGCGCGGACCTTGCCGTCATCGATGACCGCCTGGACGCGGTAGCCGTCCCACTTGATCTCGAAGAGCCACTCGGGGTCGGTGAAGGCCTTCGTCGTCAGCGTCGCGAGCATCGGGTCGATCGAGGCGGGCATCGGTGCCACGACAGCACCGGCGAGATCGATCTCGGCGGCGGCGGCGGGCGCCTGGCCGATCCACAACGCGTCGCGATCGGCCTTCACGTCGTCGTTGGTCCTGCCCGTCTTGACGCTGTGCGGGTGATCCTCGGCATCCCAGCCCTCCTCCGACGTGGGCCCGCGCTTGGCGATGACGAGCCACTGCTCCCCCTCGTCATCCTCGAAGGCACGGGCCGCGGGATCGTCGCCCTTGCGGCGCCGACCGCTCGTCCGGACGATCGTGAAGCGGCCCTTCAGCTTTTCACCGTGGAGCTCGAATTTGAGCTCGCCGTCGGCAATGGCGGTCACGGCGTCGATCGTCGGCGCCTCCGACTCCCATGTGCCCCAGTCCCACACGATCACGTCGCCGGCGCCGTATTGCTTGGCCGGGATGACGCCTTCGAAGTCGAAATACTCGATCGGGTGATCCTCGACGTGGACCGCCATGCGACGAACGCCGGGGTCGAGGGTCAGGCCTTTGGGGACTGCCCACGAGACGAGCACGCCGGCGACCTCGAGCCGGAAGTCGTAGTGGAGTCGGGTCGCGCGGTGACGCTGGATGACGAACCGGCCGGTCCGGACCGGGCCGTCTGCTCCCGGTTTCGCGGCAGGCGCGGGTTCTGGGGTCTTCGCGAAGTCGCGCTTGCGGCGGTACTCCTCGAGGGGCATGGCGCTGAGTGTGCCCGAACCGCGCCCGACGCGGCGCCGGCGGCATACTGGCCGCGTGGTTGATGAGATCCCGCATCCCCGCGACCTTCTGGACCTTGGTGGTCGCGTCGCGGTCGTGACCGGCGCGTCGCAAGGGATCGGCGCACGGATCGCGCGGCGGTTTGCGGCTGCCGGCGCGCGCGTCGTCGTCCACTACCGGCGCGGCCGGGAGGATGCCGACGAGCTGGTCGCCGCGATCGAGCAGACGGACGGGACGGCGATCGCCGTCGGCGCCGAGCTCGATGACGAGGACGCCGTCGAGCGGTTGTTCGAGACGACGGCGAGCCGCCTCGGGCCCGTCGACATCCTCGTCAACAACGCAGGTCAGAACTTCCCATTGCATCCGCTGCTCGAGATCTCCCTCGCGGAGTGGCAGGCGATGTTCCGCGACAACATGGAGTCGATGTTCCTGTGCACGCGGGCGGCCGGCGCGCTGATGCGGGAGCGGGGCCGCGGTGCGATCGTCAATGTCGCGTCGATCTCGGCGACGAACCCCGCAGTCGGGCACAGCCACTACAACAGCGCGAAGGCGGCCGTCCTCGCGTTCACGCGATCTGCCGCGCAGGAGCTCGGGCCGTTCGGGATCCGGGTGAACTCGGTGTCACCCGGGCTCATCCACAAGGACGGCATCGAGGAGGCGTGGCCCGAAGGTGTCGAACGATGGCTCGGAAAGGTCCCGCTCGGACGCCTCGGCGAACCGGAGGACATCGCCGACGCGTGCCTCTTCCTCGCGTCGCCGGCAGCGCGCTGGATCAGCGGCCAGGACCTCGCCGTGGATGGCGGCGTCCTCGCCACCCGGATCTACTGACCGGTCGGGACCAGCTTCACCTTTTCCAGTAACCCGGCGATGAGGTCGTTTCCGGCCTGCGATGGATGTGCGCCGTCGACGCTCAGGAGCCCGATCGCCTGGTCGCCCTTCGGGCCGTTGAAGGCGTGATAGAGATCGACACACACGAATCCTGCCTTGGTCGCCCTGTCGCACTCCATCTGGTCCCACCGGTCGTAGATCTCGGTCATGAGCGGCCACAGCCGCGACAAGGTCGCCGGCGGAAGACCGGCCTGCATGAAGTCGCTGCCGTGGAAGTTCCCGTTGTAGGCGTTGACTGCGATGAGGGTGGTCGGCTTCCCGGCCCGCAGTCGAGCGATGGTGGGATAGATCCGGTCATACAGCGTCGCGTATGCGTCCCGCGTCGCCTGCCGGCACGCTGGCGTGGTCGCGAGGAGCCACGCCGTGAACGTCTCGAGGCTGTCCCCCATGTCGCCGACGCATCCCCAGTCACGGTGGTAACGGGCCGCCATGCTCGCGTGGGTGTTCGCGTCGGGGAGGGCGTTGTTGGCGCCGATCGAGACGATCACCACGTCGGCGTCTTTGAGCTGCGACCGAAGCTCGGGTTCGCCGTTCACCTGGACGTCGATCTCGGCCAGACCCGCGGAGTCGTTCCGCGAGCGGTTGGCGGTCTCGACGGGTCGGCCCGTGGACTTCTCGAGCGCCTTCGCGTATTGCTCGACGAACCCGGTGCATCCCGGACAGAAGTCGGCGAACGGGATGGAGTCGCCGATGACGACGAGATGGAGCGCGTTGGCCGCCGTGGATGGTGATGGCGCGAGGGATGGGGCGGCGGTGGCCGTTGCCGTGGCGGTGGCCGTGGCCTGAGGCGAGGCCTGCGGTGAGGCCGGGGCTGGTGAAGACGGTGCGGCCGAACCGCCGCATGCGACTGCGACGATCATGACGAGAGCCAGCGGCACCGCCGCGTGCAATCCGTGTCTCACGGTCCCCTCCCTCGACGACGATGCCTTACGTGTTCATGAAGGATGGCGTCGGGAACGCTGAAACGGTTCACGGGATCGGCCCCGGCATGCGTTTCTTGTCACATTCCCACGGGAGGGTCGTTCGGCGACGATCCGAGGCTGACCGACGCCGTCTGGTGCCAGATTCCCATGACCCGGGCGTGTGACGGGAAATCGACGTCGTGTCTTGCCGAACTCCCGTGCCGTGGGAATCCGACGAAAGAGAGCGACGACCGGGTCCGGGCGGACGGCCGAGAGTACGGCCGGGGATGGCCCGGGCTCTGCCTCAGGCCGTCTTGCGCTTGCGTGCGGGCTTGGCGGGCGCGTCGTCCTCGGCGTCGTCGGCGGCGGCGCGCTTGGACGACGAGGCCGCGGACTTGCCGCCGGCCTTCTCCGCCTTGGCGGCTTTCGCGGCCTTCGCTTCCTTGGCCTCGGCGACGGAGACCGGCTTTCCCGCGTCGGAATCTCGTGCCTTCTTCGCCGCATTGACCGACGCTTCGAGGGCGGCCATCAGGTCGATCAGCTTGCCGCTCTCTTCCGGCTCTTCGAGCGCGACGGTCTCCTTGCCCTCGACCTTGGCCTCGATGATCGACTCGAGCGCCTCGCGGTACTCGTCCTTGTACTGGCTCGGGTCGAACTCCGCAGTCATCGCCGACACGAGCTGGCGGGCCATGGTCAGCTCGGCGGGCTTGAACTCGTACTTCTCGTCGCCGAGGTCGAGCTCCTTGACCGACCGGATCTCGTCGGGCCAGTGAAGGGTCGTCAGGAGCATCGTGTCGTCGAGAGGATCGAGCGCGGCGAGCGCCTCGCGGTCCTTGATGACGACCTTGCAGATCGCCGTCAGGCCTTCGTCCTCGAGGACGGCCTTGAGGAGGTGGAATGCCTTGCGGCCGACCTTGTCGGGCTCGACGTAGTACGCGCTCTTGACGAACCGGACGGCGGCGTCGTCGCGCTCGGCCTTGGTGAACTGCTCGATCTCGATGGATCGGACGGTCTTGAGCGGGACCTTCTCGAGGTCCTCGTCCGTGATGACGACGTATTCCCCGGGCGCATATTCATAGCCCTTGACCGTGTCCGAGCGGGAGATCGGCTCATCCTCGACCGGGCACCAGACCTTCATCTGGATCCGCGACAGATCCTCCTTGTGGAGCATGTTGAAGCTGATGCCCTTGGATTCCGTCGCGAGATAGAGCTTGATCGGGATGGTGACCAACCCGAATTGGATGGCCCCCTTCCACATCGCACGCGCCATTCCGACCTCTCGGTGCTCCAGACCGCCGTGGGTCACCCGGCCCAGGCATCTGGACGGTCACGATACCGCACGCGCGCAACGCGCGACCGCAAGGCGCGGGCTAGCGCCCTACCACGAAGGTATCGATTCGGATGAGACGGTCCGTCCCCGTTCCGGTCGGGGCGAGCGACACGGTATGCGTGCCGCCCGAGGGCGAGTACCAGCTGTAGACGACCCG
>JBJMNA010000117.1:0-10376 GCA_045804485.1 Chloroflexota bacterium | reverse complement strand
GGCGGAGATCCGAGCACCGGCAGGCTCTCTGCCGGGCGTCTCTGGCTTCCAGATCAGCTTCTCGTCCTCGGACATCCATACGCCGGGCGACCAGCCCGACGTCCTCGTGGCGATGAACCCGGCGGCACTCAAGACCAACATCGGCGACCTGCCGGCGGGCGGCGCGCTCATCGTGAATAAGGACGCGTTTACCCAGCAGAACCTCAACAAGGCGGCGTACGCGAGCAACCCGCTCACGGACGGCTCGTTGAAGCAATACACGGTCTTCGAGGTGCCGATCTCGACGCTCAACGAGCGATCGCTCGACGGGCTCGATATGACGAGCAAGCAGAAGGACCTGACCAAGAACTTCTTCGCGCTCGGGCTCATGTTCTGGCTCTACGAGCGGAGCATGGAGCCGACGATCCATTGGATCGACAGCAAGTTCGGGTCGCGGCCCGTGGTCGCCGAGGCGAACAAGCGAGCGCTCAAGGCCGGTTACGCGTTCGGCGAGACGACCGAGGCGTTCCACACGCACTACCGCGTCCGTCCCGCGAAGCTGGACCCAGGTATCTACCGCAACATCACAGGCAACGAGGCGACCGCGCTCGGCTTCCTGACGGCGTCGAGATTGGCGGATCGACAGCTGTTCTACGGCTCGTATCCGATCACCCCCGCCTCCGACATCCTTCACCAGCTCTCGGGCTACAAGACGTTCGGCGTCAAGACGTTCCAGGCCGAGGACGAGATCGCCGCGATCGGCGCCGCGATCGGCGCGTCGTACGGCGGCGCGCTCGCGCTGACGGCGTCGTCCGGTCCCGGCATCGCGCTCAAGACCGAGGCGATGGGTCTCGCGGTCATGGTCGAGCTGCCGCTCGTCGTGATCGACGTGCAACGGGCGGGTCCGTCGACCGGCATGCCGACCAAGAACGAGCAGGCGGACCTGCTCCAGGTGATGTTCGGCCGGAACTCGGACTCGCCGCTGCCGATCGTCGCTCCGGCGACGCCGGGCGAGTGCTTCGACCTTGCCATCGAGGCGTGCCGGCTCGCGCTCAAGTACATGACCCCGGTCGTCTACCTCTCGGACGCGTTCCTCGCGACGGGCTCCGAGCCGTGGAAGATCCCGTCCTTCGCGGATCTGCCCGACATCCGCGTCTCGAACGCGACGGATCCTGCGACCTTCCGCCCGTACCTGCGCGACGAGGGAACGCTGGCGCGCCCGTGGGCGGTGCCCGGGACCCCGGGTCTGGAACACCGGATCGGGGGGCTCGAGAAGGCGGACATCACCGGCAACGTCAGCTACGACCCGGACAACCACCACCGGATGCAGCTCTACCGCCAGGCGAAGGTTGCCGGGATTGCGACGGACATCGAGCCACTCGAGGTGTATGGCCCCGACCGCGGCGAGCTGCTCATCCTCGGCTGGGGCTCGACGTATGGCGCCATCCGGTCGGCGGTCGAGAAGCTCCAGGCGGACGGTCGATCCGTGGCTCACGCCCACCTTCGCCATCTCAACCCGTTCCCGGCGAACACCGAGGCCGTCCTGCGCAGCTACCGCCAAGTCCTCATCCCGGAGGTCAACCTCGGCCAGCTGCTGATGCTGGTCCGCGCCAGGTATCTCATCGACGCCGTCGGGTACGACCGAGTTCGCGGGAAGCCGTTCCGCATCGCCGAGATCGTGGCCGAAGCGGAGCGCCTCCTCGGGGTCGGCAGCACGACCGGCGACGAGGTCGCGGGCAGCGATCACAGCACGAATGCCACGTGGGGAGTGGACTGACATGACCGCCGAAACGAACGGCACGCACACCAACGGCGCCGGCAGCCAGCCGCCGCTTTCGCCCGAGAACGCTCAGGTCATCGCACTGACCCGGAAGGATTTCGTCTCGGACCAGGAGGTCCGCTGGTGCCCCGGCTGCGGCGATTACTCGATCCTCGCCCAGACCCAGAAGGTCATGCCGGACTTCGGCTACAAGCGCGAGAACATCGTCTTCATCTCGGGGATCGGCTGCTCCGGGCGCCTGCCGTATTACATGAACACCTACGGGTTCCACACGATCCACGGACGTGCGCCGACCCTCGCGACCGGCCTCAAGGCGGCCCGCCCGGACCTGATGGTCTGGGTGATCACCGGCGACGGTGACGCGCTCTCGATCGGCGGCAACCACGTCATCCACTCGATGCGCCGGAACGTGGACATCAACCTCGTCATGTTCAACAACCGGATCTACGGGCTGACCAAGGGCCAGGCGTCGCCCACCTCCGAGTTCGGCAAGCGAACGAAATCGACCCCGGCAGGCACGGTCGACACGCCGATCATCCCGCTGACGATCGCGCTCGCGGCGGAGGCGTCATTCGTCGCGCGTTCGGTCGACACGCACACGGAGCATCTGCAGAACACGCTCGAACGAGCCGGCTGGCATCGCGGCTCGTCGTTCGTCGAGGTCCTCCAGAACTGCAACATCTTCAACGACGGCGCCTGGCGTGACTTCACGGACCGCGAGGTCCGTGAGGACCGGATGCTCGTCCTCGAGCACGGCAAGCCGATGATCTTCGGGAAGGACCGCGACAAGGGGATCCGGCTCCGCGGCCTCCAGCCCGAGGTCGTGACGATCGGCGAGAACGGCGTGACCGAGACGGACCTCCTTGTCCACGACGAGAAGGCGGCCGAGCCGTACCTCGCGCTGATGCTGTCGCGCATGGTCTGGCCCGCGTTCCCGGTCCCCGTCGGCGTCTTCCGCGCCGTGGAGCGGCCGACTCACGACCGGTTGATCGAAGACCAGATCGCGTCGGCGATCGCGAAGAGCGGGGCGGGGAGCCTCGACGACGTGCTCAACGGCGGAGAGACCTGGACCGTCGAATAGGCAGGGAGCGGTACGTGAACAAGGTCTGTCCCGTCTGCGGCTTCGAGAACCTGAACGGCGCGGAGGTCTGCGATAACTGCGGTGCGGATATCGCAGGCAACGACATCCCGCAATCGACGCTCTCGTTCCAGGGCCGGCTCCTCGGCGAGCACCTCGACGACCTCGGTGCGCCGCCGCCGCTCACCGTCAGCCCGGAGACCGGAGTGGAAGACGTCGTCCGGCGCATGCAGGAGGCGGGATCCGACTGCGTCCTCGTGACGCAGGATGATCGCCTCGTCGGCATCTTCACGGATCGCGACGCGGTCGTGAAGGCCGCCGGAAAGGACCTGAACGACCTCAAGGTCGGTGACCTGATGACGCCGGATCCCGTCGTCCTGCGCCACGACGACCCCATCGCGATCGCGATCCACAAGATGGCCGTCGGTGGTTTCCGCCATATCCCGATCCTCGACGGTGGGCGCCCGACAGGCGTCGTCACCGCGCGGGACGTCTTCCACCACCTCGCCGAGGGTCTCGCCTGAGCGCGCGCGTCGCCGTCCTTGCGGACGACCTCATCTGGGGCACACGACTGGCCGACCTCGTCCGCGGCGCTGGCGCGGAACCTCGGTCGGTCCGGACACTCCCGGCTCTCGAGGCTGCGCTCCCGGACGTCGATGGCGTCGTGATCGATCTCACGGCGCGCGCCTATGACGGGATCGATGCGGTGACGAGGGCCCGCGCGGCGCGCAAGCTGGTCCTCGCGGTCGGCCAGCACGACGACGCCGCGCTGCGGGGACGCGCGCGGGAGGCCGGTGCGGTGTTCGCGCCGTATCGGCGGATGACGGGCGAAGGCGTCAATCTCATCGGGTACTGGTTGTCGGAGAGCGGCGTGCAGGAGTCGGCGACATGATCACCACGAGGCCCACCATCCCGGCGGAACGCTACCGAGACCGGATCGCCAGCGCGCGCGACCTCGCCGCGGAGGCCGGTTTCGCGGCCGTCCTGGTCGGGACCGGGCTGATATGCACTATCTCGCGGGCTACCCCGCGTCCTCGCTCGAGCGACTGACCATGCTCGTGATCCCGACTGCGGGTGGAGAGTCGGCGCTGGTCACACCGCGGCTGGAGGCGACCCCGGCCGGTTCATCGCCGGCGGCCGCGGCGGGTTTCCTCCCCGTCATCCCGTGGGATGAGGGATCCGACGCGCATGCGCTGGTGGCCGGAATGGTCGGCGACAGCGGCGCGACGGACGTCCGGATCGCGGTGTCGGACGATCTGCCTGCGCGGCACCTGCTCCGCCTCCAGGACAGACTCCCGGGCGCACGGTTCGAGCTTGCATCGCCGATCATCGGCCGCCTCCGGATCGTGAAGGACGACGATGAGCTCGCGCTCCTGACCGAGGCCGCCCACGCGGCCGACCGGGTCGTCGCACAGATCGCCGCCGGCCGGCTCATCGGCCGGACGGAGAACGACGTCGCTCGCGAGGTCCACGAGCGGCTGATCGCCGAGGGTCATGATCACGCCGAGTTCGCCATCGTCGGGTCGGGACCGAATTCCGCGTCGCCGCACCACGGAGCGTCGGACCGCGTCATCCGCGCCGGCGAGCCCATCGTGCTCGACATCGGCGGCACGGTCGGTGGCTATCACTCGGACATCACCCGGACGCTGTGGGTGACCGGCGGGGACCCGGCGAACGGCCCGGACGAGCGGTTTCGACACCTGTTCGGCGTCTTGTACGCTGCCCAGGCAGCGGCGACGCGCGCAGTGCGGCCGGGCGTCAGCCCAGAATCGGTCGACACGGCGGCACGGACGCCGATCGAAGCCGAGGGCTACGGCGAGGCCTTCTTCCACCGGACCGGGCACGGCATCGGCCTCGAAGGGCACGAGGATCCGTACGTGATCGCCGGCAATCGCGAGCCTCTCGGCATCGGGATGGCGTTCTCGATCGAGCCCGGGATCTACCTCGTGGGCGAGTACGGCGCACGGATCGAGGACATCGTGGCGTGCGGTCCCGATGGCCCGATCGAGCTCAACGAAGCGTCACGCGAGCTCTACGTCGTCGACGGCTGACCGCCCTCCCGGGCTCGCTTCGGGCTGAGGCGGGACGTGCTGCGGTATCATCGGACGACGGGTCGCGCCCGATGCGTCCCGGAACAAGGCCCAGCGAGAACCATGACGACCACACACCGACGCCCGACGGGCGTCGTCAGCACGACCCGGAACCGTCGCCCTGGGACGTGCGGCCGATGAGCCGCCGCCACCATGGTCGGCCGCACCATCACGCTCATGGCGCCACCGACGGACCACGACGCGCGGCCGGTGTCAGCCCGGCCGATGCGACCGCACCCACGCCGCGACCGCCGGCGCCCCAGACGGCGCAGCCGCCCGTTGTCCCGCACGACAACGGGGTCGCCCCGACTCCGGGGTTCGTTCCTCCGGTCGCCGCGGGGACGAACGGGATGCATCCGGCAGCGGCCGCGAGTCCTGCCTTCGTCCGCCACGCGGATGGCATGCCAGGCAATGGGAATGGGAACGGAAACCAGGTTCCGATGCCGGCTTCGACCCCGCCGATGTCCGCGCCCGCCGGCCCGACGACCAACGGAACGGCGAATGGACCGATGAACGGACACTCGAATGGCGGTCCCAACACCCAGTGCACCGCGCCGCAGCTCCGTCGTTTCATCAAGAGTCGTCCGTACGTGCCGATGCACGAGCTTCGACGACGGTTCGGCATCGACGGCCACGATGACGACGTCACCCCGGTCCGTCTCGAACCCGGCTGGGTCTATGTCGGCCTCCCGGGACGTGAAGGCGGGCTCCTCGGTGAGCTGCTGAAGGCCGGGGAGATCGGCTACGAGCTGTCGCTCGATCCGCGGACACCGATCGTGATCGGCGTCTACCCGATGAGGCCGATACCCCGAGGTTAGGCTGCGCAGCGGGCATCCCGATGCGTGCGTTGTCGTCTCCGGTCCTCGCTCACGCACCCTGAGGTGCGCTCGCTTCGGTCCTCGGCTCCGCCTTTGCCTCGGGCGCCCGCTGCGCCGATTCTCGGTTTCTCGATGCTTCGTTACGGCGCGTTGGCCGCTGAGCGGGCCAGGAGGGCTTTGGCTTCGAACGGCGTTGCGGTGGGGTAGACCGACCTGAGGCGCGCGAGGAGGCCCGCGATGTGGGGCGCGGCGAAGCTGTTGCCCGTTGCGACGATCGATCCGCCGTCCGCCCAGGCGATCGGGACGTCGACGCCCCACGCGCCGAATTCGACCGGCGGGTTGGGGTTGTAGAACCAGGTCAACGGTTCCGGGATGTCGTGCGCAGCGACCGAGAAGACCGACGAGAACACGGACGGGTAGCTTTCTTCACCCGGGTAGTTGCTCGCCGAGCAGACGAGCAGGCTGTTCGCGAAATACGCCTGGTCGACGAGGTCGTGGAAAGTCGCGTAGAGCTGCTCGCTCTTGGACGACAGGCTCATGTTCGCGATCCCGATGTGATTTTCCACCACCCAGTCGAGCGCGTGCGCGAACGCGATGCCCTTGCCCTTGTTGTCGGGGTTGAGGACGCGGATGGAGATGATGTCCGCTTCCGGAGCGAGGCCATGGATGATGCCGGCACACGCGGTGCCATGACCGACGACATCGCGAGCATCGACGTCGTCCACGACCGCCGGTTCCTCGAGCGTCAGGTCCACCCGAAGGCTTCGGATCAGCTTTCCGCCGACCGCCGGATGGGCGCCGTCCACGCCCGAATCGATGATGGCGACGGTGACACCCTCTCCGCGCCCGGCGAGCCAGTCACGCTCGACTGCGGCCGCGATGATCTGTTCGTCGCGCCGAAGCCCGCCGCGCCGGTCCGTCTGGAACGGCTCGCTCCAGGCGGGCATCTCCCTGCTGGTCATCGGCGTGGGCGAAGGCGCCGTCCGGTCGCGTCGCGGCTGGTCGCCGCGGCATGCTGCCCGATGACCCGAAGCAATTCGATCGCGAGGTCTCGATCGGCCGGCGAGGCATGGCGCATGCCGGCGATCGCGTCGACGAACGCCCAGAAGCGGTCGTCTCCCGCGTGCCGGCGGGTTGCCGCTGAGACCACTTCCCGCACCGCGGCGTCGTCGCGCGTCTCTTCGTCGCTCGCGAGGACGTCGGCGAGGACGACGCGGATCTCTCGGGCGCGCGCGGCGACCCTGATCGCGGTCGCAGCCTGACGGGCGAACAGCGACGCGATGCCGATGTCCTCCATCGAGAACGGGCCTTCGAGCTTGTCGATCACCTCCAGCACACCGACCGTCCGATCGCCGTCCTCGAGTGGGACCGCGAGGATCGAGCGAGGCATGAAGCCGGTCGATTCGGCGACGCCGCGCCCGAAGCGCGGGTCCTTGGCGGGATCCGACAACGCGATGCTCTCTCCAGTCGAGAACACGTAGCCCGCAAGGCCCTGCGTCGGCGGGATCGTCAGTCCGACGACAGGCTCGCCCTGCGCGCCCGCCGCAACCACGAACTTGAGGTTCCCGGACGCCTCGTCGAGGAGTGCGATGGAGGCCGCCTCAGCCCGGAAGATCCCGACCGTGGCGTCCACGATCGAGCGGAGCAGCGCTGTCTCCATGTCGGCATCGAGCCGGACGGCCGTGTGGCCGCGAAGCGCGACCTCGCGCAGCAGCGCGAGCGCGTCGCGCGAGAAACCTCCATCGTCGTCTCGCGCCGCGCGCTTCACCATCGGGCGCGCTGGGCCATCCGTGCGACGTCGATGACGATGAGGTCGTTGTGTTCGACCCTGAGCAAGCCCTCGCCGACGAGCTCGGCGACGACGCGGTTCACGCTCTGGCGGGTCCCGCCGATCATCGCCGCGAGCTCGGTCTGGGTGTAGCCGCGACCGAGACGGACCTCCTGCCGCTGCTCAGGAGCCGCCTCTTCCGCCATCCGCGCGAGACGGCTCGCGAGCCGGCCTGCCAGGTCGAGGAAATGCAGCTCGGAGACGTGGACGGTCAGCCGTCGGAGCTCCTGCGCGAGGTTGTGCAGGATGGCCGACCGGAATGCCTCGTTGCCGGAGATGAGCGGGTCGAAGTCCGGTGACGTGAGCGTGTAGGTGATCGTCGGCTCCACTGCGATCGCCGCGGCCGACCGTGGCGCACCATCGAGCAGCACGAGCTCCCCGAACACCTCGCCTGGCCCGAGCGTGACGAGGATCGCCTCGTCGCCCTCGAGCGATTCGATCGAGATCTTCGCGCGGCCCGACGCGATGACATGCATCGCGTCGCCGGGATCACCTTCATGGAAGATCGTCTCGCCGGCCCGATACCGGCGTTGCCTGAGCATCGGGGCGATGCTCGCGAGGTCCTCCTCGGCGACGCCGCGAAACAGGCGCGACCGGCCGATCGCTTCGACGACGGCCGCTGTCGCCGCGTCGATGCCGCCGGATCCGCTGTCGGCCATCTGGTGTGCAACCCCTGTCCTATCGGCCGTGTGCCGCCCGATGGCGGCTCGTTCGCAGGAGTGTATGGGCAGAGCCTGCTCCTGGTGAAGGCCGCGATGCAACGAGACGCCCCGGAGGGAGGGTCCGGGGCGTCGGGTTCGGAGGTCTGTCCTGGGGACGATGTTGGCGCTCGCGCCTCCGGGTGTCAGGTCGCTGCGTGACGCCCCGGCTGTCCGATGGATGACACCGAACCTGTCAGGTACGGTCCCAGGTCGCGCGGTATCGGTCGAGAAGTTGTGTCGTCAGGCCCGGGCCTGCGTCGACGAGGCCCAGGAATCCGTCGCGGTCGAGGGCGAAGAGCCGGCCGGCCGACGCCGCTGTGACCGTCGCCGTCCGAGGCACGGACGACAGCAGTCCGATCTCGCCGAAGACATCACCCGGACCCATCGTCCGGAGCTCGACATCGGATCCGTCGGCGGCGCGCTGGGTGACCGCGTACGTGCCCGAATCCACGAGATAGAACCGGTCGGCGATGTCGCCCTGCTCGATGACGCGCTCGCCAGGTTCGACCTCGACGCTCTCGAGGCGCCTCGCCGCGGCTTCGAGACGGATCGGCAGGACGCCTCCGAAGACACTCGAGCGGAGCAGCTCGAGCCGCCGAGGATCGAGCCCGGATCCGGACAGCACGCCGGTCGGGGCGAGCACCACGACGGCGACAAGTCCAAGGACGAGCGAGGCGACGGCGATCACCCCGAGCGCGGCGGCGACGCCGAAGCGATCCGCGAGCAGTGGCGCGGTGAAGGCGCCGACGATCGAGGCGAGGCCACCCGGGATCTGGATGAATCCCATCGCCCGGCCGCGCTCCTCGTCGGGGACCAGTCGCTGGAGGACCGTCGCGAGGATCACGTCGAGCAGCAGGATCGCACCGACGGCGACGCCGATGGCGACGAGCGCCGGACCGAGATCCTGTGTCGTGCCGAGCACCACGAGCCCGACGGCACCGACGAGCGACCCGGCGACGATGCCGACATCGAGCCGTCGAAGGACGACCCAGCCGGCGACGAGACCGGCCGCGATCCCGCCGATCCCGGTCGCGGCGTTGAGCAGCCCGGTGGCCGCCTCGCCGGCGCCGAGAGAGTCGACCGCGATCACGACCGTCAGGACGCCGAGCGCGCCGCCCGCGAAGCTCGTCGCGGTGTCGAGCACGACGATCCCGGGCAGGCGTCGGACGATCGTGCCCCAACCGGTCGCGACGGCAGCGCGGGCCTCGGCGGCACCCTCGGTGCGTGCCTTGTCCTCGGCCGCCTCGATGAGCGTGCGGCGACTCGGGAGGGTCGCGAGCATCACCGCGACGAAGGCGAAGGACGCTGCATTCAGCACGAACGCGACCGCGAGTCCGCCGAGCGCGATGACGATCCCGGCGATGGCGGGGCCGATGAAGTAGGCGAGGTTGTCGAGCGTGGCCCAGACACTGTTCGCAGGCCCGAGGTCGGCCTCGTCCTCGACGAGTGACGGGAGGTACGCGCCGATGGCCGGTCCGAAGAAGGTCGAGACGCAGGCCGCGACGATCGCGACCGCGACGATCGAGAGGACGGGCGCGCCGGTGAGGACGAGCGCCGCGAGCACGATCTGCAGCGCGCCCCGGCTCACATCCGTCGCGAGCAGGATGAGTCTTCGATCGAATCTGTCGGCGACGATCCCCGCCGGCACCGACAGGATCAGGTACGGCGCGACGCGGGCGGCACCGACGAGCCCGAGAGCCAGAGGATCGTGCGACTGCTCGTAGACGACGATGAGCATCGCGACGAGGTAGAGCCAATCGCCGACGGACGAGACGAACTCGCCGACCATCAGCCTCGCCAGGCGGGAGTTCGCAAAGACCCGGCGATATGCGGTCAGCATCGGCTCACCGGGACATGATGACGCGACCTGGGTGGTGTCGGCGAGTCTCGATCACCCAGGTCGCGTCAGTGTGAGCGGCGTGCCGCGCTCGGCCCGAGCCGAGCGGTCACGCAGGTTGGATCAGGTCCGCTTGAAGGACTGGCCCTCGGTGTCGTCCTCGTCGGCCGTCGCGGTCCGCTTGAAGGACTGGCCCTCGGTGTCGTCCTCGTCGGCCGTCGCGGTCCGCTTGAAGGACTGGCCCTCGGTGTCGTCCTCGTCGGCC